>NZ_WHJI01000009.1:0-201428 GCF_011682155.1 Massilia sp. CCM 8734 | reverse complement strand
GCTGCTCTGAGGTAGAATTCATGCCGGGCAAGGTGCGTTCGTGTTGAAATTGTGTTTTATGGATAACTCACATTTTATCAATCACTTACGGCATTCTTGCCCTTTTTTATGCAAAATTCAGGCTAGCTAGGAGCCGAACGCCACCGAGGCCGACAGCGCCAGCATCATGGTGCCGGTGAGGCCATCGATCCATTTCCATGCGACGGGGCGGGCAAACAGGCCGGACAGCCGGGTGGCGCCGTAACCGAGCGCGCAGAACCACAGCGCCGAGGCGCTCATGGCGCCGAGTGCAAAAGCCGGGCGTTCCGGTGGCGCAAAGTTGCCGCCGATGGCGCCGAGCAGCACCACGGTGTCGAGGTAGACGTGCGGATTGAGCAGGGACAGCGCAACCACGCTGGCCAGTGCCTGGCGGGCACTGCTGCGCACAGTGGCCGGCCCGACCGTGAGCGCGGCGTTGGCGAACACGGCGCGCCAGCTGCGCAGGCCGTACCACAGCAAAAACGCCGCCCCGCCCCAGCGCGCCGCGCCCAGCAGCAGCGGCGACGATTGCACCAAGGCGCCCACGCCGGCCACGCCGAGCCCGATCAGGGCGGCATCGATGAGAATGCAGGCGAGCACCGTCAAGCCCACGTGTTCGCGCTTGAGGCCCATCCGCAGCACGTGGGCATTTTGCGAGCCGATGGCGACGATCAGCCCGAAGCACAGGGCCAGGCCGTTGAAAAAAGTGGAAAGGTAGGGCATGCACACTCCGGTTGATCGCTAAGAGATGCGAGTGTGCAATATCGATGCGCGCAAGTGAAGCCAGATTAACTTCTTTACGTATAATTAAATTTTTCTAATGTTGGATACGCAGATGCTCGATACACGCAAGGGCGAAGCATTGCTTGCCGTGCTGGACAGCGGCAGTTTCGAGCAGGCGGCCGCCCTGCTTCACCTGACGCCCTCGGCGGTATCGCAACGGGTCAGCGCGCTGGAAAGCGAGTTGGGCATGCCGCTGCTGGTGCGCAGCAAACCCTGCCGCGCCACACAAGCCGGCCAGCGCCTGGTGCAATACCTGCGCCGCAGCCGGCTGCTGGAAGCGGAGTTTCTGGCGGAATCGGCAGACAGCGAAGCGCATCCTTTGACCATTGCCCTGGCTGTCAACAACGATACGCTAGCCACCTGGCTGCTGCCGGGGCTGGCGTCCTTCCTGATCGAAGAACAGATCCTGCTCGACATCGCGCTCGACGACCAGGACCATACCTACACCTTGCTGTCGCAGGGAGCGGCGCTGGCGGGCGTATCGAGCGAAGCGCAGCCGATGCGGGGATGCACGGTGGAGCGGCTGGGCGCAATGCGCTACCGCCTGCTTGCCACGCCGGCGTTCGTCGCGCGCTGGTTTCCCGATGGCTTGCAGCGCGAGGCGGCGCGGCGCGCGCCCGTGATGGTGTTCGACCGCAAGGACGCCTTGCAGGCGGTGTTCCTGCTGCGCGAACTGGGGCTGCCGGCCGGCGGTTATCCCTGCCATTTCATTCCGTCGAGCGACGCCTTCACCCAGGCGGTGCGGCTGGGGCTCGGTTACGGCATGGTGCCGGAACAGCAGTTCAGGGACGATATCGACAAGGGCGCGCTGGTCGACCTGGCGCCCGACAAGCCGACCGATGTGATGCTGTACTGGCACGCGTGGCGGGTACAGTCGCCCAAGCTCGAGCGCCTCAGTGCGCGCCTGATCGAGGTGACGCGGGCGGCGTTACGCCAGCCGGCGTGAAGGCGCCGGCTGGCGCGGTCGGGGGTATTCTTGCACTCGAACATCAAGCGAGTGTTGCGCTCACACGTGAGTCTTCATTCGGGCATGGCGGCGCTGGCATTTGTCGCTAACGCCTGGAGCACATGATTGAGCCGCCGTCCTTGCTCCATAAGTGGAGTTGACTCAGCTGGCCTTGCGGGTCCAACATGATGATGAGCGGCTGCTCATCGGGCATATTCGCGCTGTACATGAAGCCGTTACCCGCATATATCGTGGCGGTTTCACGGCTTAGCTTGTTCAGGTCGACAACGCGCCCAGCCACTTTAAGAATGCCATCGGCCAGTTGGTAGCGACTTACAACCCTCGTCAGCGCGCCAGCGCTGCCGCATTCCACGTGCATATTTGCATCGATCAGCTTGGCAAAGGTAGCGTACAGGCTTTGGCGGTTGAGTGGCAGTGGCCTGGTGATTTTGCATTGCCTTATTTGCGGCATCATCCCGAGCCTGACCCAGCCGCCGCCGTCCACCTTCGGTTCCAGCGAAAACATCATCGTCTCGGAGGCGGCAAGCAGATGCAGCTCAACCGGCCCGCCGGCCTCGTGCTTTCGCTCAAGGCTCAGGTTCATCTGCCTACGCAGATTGAGCGACACGCCTGCGGAACTCACGTCCCCATCCGCCGTAACGGCGATCGGTCCTGGTGACGATGCCTCCGATCCAGTCATTCCAGTCATTCCAGTCATGTTGATACTCTCGGCCGCGCATTGACTGTCGTAGGTACCCGCGATTCCGGCTAGCAGCGGCGCCCAATAATCGACTTTTGGCAAGCTGGGCTTCGCACTGGCATGGCGATCAGCCTGCCCTAAGACCGTTGCTTCCTCTTCCGCCGCTGACGCGTCACGTTCCTCGGTGCATGCGCTCAGAAACAGAATAGCGACCATCAAAAGAAAACGCGGGGGGAATGTATTCATGGGCTGACTCCGTTGAATGCAAGAATTTGCAATCAACAGCATAGCCGCGCCATGCCATCTGATATTGCTCGCATGCAAACAATTGAAGCGTCAATGCCTGAGGCGGCGGTGGGCCGGCCTCGGGTTCAAGCGGGAATGCTCGTTACAGCATGAGCGGTCGGCGAACAGCTGTGACGGGCATCATGGATGCGCGCCGGGGCTGGTCAAGGCTCAGGGTTTGCATGTCGCGTTGACGTCCTTGCCGATCGAACGGAATCTGAGCAATTGGCCTTGCGCATCCATTGTAATGACGGCCCTTCTCTCGTCTGCCAGATGGGCGTTGTAGCTGAGATTCCTATTCGGTTCAATCTTGACGCGCTCGAGCGTCGCCTTGTTCAAGTCGACAACCTGGTCGGCCACTTTCAGAATACCGTTGGCCAGCTGATAGTCAACCTCGGTCTCTTTCTTGCTCGTGTTGAACAGGCATGTCAGCTTCATCTTCGCGTCGAGCGTGCCGGCATAGGTCGCATACAGGCTTTGCCTGGCGATCTCGAAGGGCCGCTCGATCTTGCATCGCGTGGCGTTTGGCTCCACCCCAAAACTGGCGATCCGGGTTCCTTCCGCAGGCGCCATGAATGACACCGTCCGGGCATCCTTGTTCGCGAGGACCGATAACGACACTGCGCCATTCGGCTCGCGGAACCGGCTCAACAAGACACCCATGTCAGCCAAGGAAGCCTGGGCCAAGCCGGCGCCGGTGACGTTCCCGTCCGCGCTCACCACAACCGGGCCTCTGGTGCCGGCAGCGCCGGGCGCATCTGGATACATCTGGGTGCACTCGCTGTCGTAGGTACCGGCGACGCTCGCCAATACCGGAGCCCAATAGTCGGTTTTCGGCATGGCCGCTGCTTGCGTCACGCCGCAGGCAAGTAACAGCCATGCTGCCGCCAATGGCATGGACAGTGCTTGCAGTCGAGGGGATATGCTCATCTACTTACTCCGGTTAAATGCAAAATTTACAATAGCATCATAATCGAAGTAGGCCGGCACAGTCGGCATGCCGGTGAGTCGGGCACAACAAAAAACCCGCAGCGTTGCCGGTGCGGGTTTTTTGTTGTGCCCTCAGGCGGACATCAGGCCGGTGGCAGGAATGCCTCTGGCGCAGGCTGATTGCGGACCTGGTTGCGGTATTTGGACGCGGCAATCGCTTTCTTGATGGCTTCGCGCGCGATGTTGGTGCGCTTGATGTCTTTTTTCTCGGCTTTGCCACGATGCTGGGCGATGTCTTTGTTACCGATTCGATTTGTCATTTGATACTCCTGTGTTGATGTTTTTAGGATTATGGTAGAACGATGCTACAGAAAAAATAGGACAAAGTGCAAGGATCTTGTAGGACAGGAAGCGGTCAGCGGCGGATCGGCGCCAGTTTCAAGCCTGGAAGCAGCAAGCCCCATCCGAGTTCGCGCCGGATTTCTTCGGGCGATGGTGGCGGCTTTGGATCACGCGAGCGGCGCTGAAGATATTCGCGTACCAGGTGCTTGGGTGGCTGGGTAATGGCAGGCATGATGACCTCCGCTTCGGTTTTTTTATCAAAGCCAGCGCACCGATGCGCTGACATCAAGAATTGGTGCCGATCCTCGAGGCGACCGGCTAACCTGCTGAGGAGGCGTCACCGTTGGACTGCGCCGCTGGGCCCCTCACTCACACAGCTGCATCTTAAAGGCTGAGCCGGAACCCAACCGTTCGTTGGCGCACACTTGCGCCAACATCGCGCCCGGGATTGTCCGCCCCCCATTCCAGCGAGCCTGTACCTGCGGGCCCTACGCGATGGGACGCCCTGCCCCTACAGCGACGGCCCGGCGCGGACATCACGGCGCACGCATGCCATTTCATCTATCACTCCATGCAATGCCGGAACGGCAAGCTGCAACTTCCTTGTGCGCGCGCAACACATTTCCATTGTCAAACGCGGTGACAGCGGTTAGCTTGTCGCTTTAGCGTTCAATATTGATTCCCGATGCGTCTTGCTCACCTCGTTTTACTCAGTGCCATCCTGGCCGGTTGCGCCAGCGCGCCGCCGGCCCCGCCTGTCGTGACAGCGCCCGCCGTCGTGCCGCCACCTGTGGCGCCCGAACCGGTGGCGCCACCCGCGCCCGCGCCGAGCGCGGCGCCGCTCGCTCCTGTCGCGCCCCCATTCGACCTGGCCACCTTGCTGCGCAAGCAGATTTACCAGATGACGCCGGCCGAAGTCGGGCGTTACATCGCCTATATGCATAGCGCCGAACCGGACCTGCGCAAGCGCATCGCCGCGATCGGACGCAAGAATATCGGCCAGCCGTATGTATTGAACCTGCTGGGCGAGTATCCCTACGAACTGCACGACAACCTGCCGATGTTCAGCCTGCAGGCGAGCGACTGCGTGGTGTTCGCCGAGCACACGTACGCGATGGCGCTGAGCCAGTCGTGGGAAGAATTCTTCTGGATGTTGCAGCGCATCCGCTACAAGGATGGCGTGATTGGCGTGGCCACGCGCAATCATTACACCGAAGTGGACTGGAATATCAACAATGGCTGGCTGGTGTCGGACGTCAGCGCCTTGCTGGCCGGCGCCGAGGCCGCGGCGTACGAGATGAAGATCGACCGCGCGGCGTTCCTCAAGATGCGTCACAACACGGCCAGCAGTATTCCGGTGCAACTGAGCCTGGAAAGCTATGTGGCCAAGGACAAGGTTGCCAGCGTTGTCGGGCAATTGCAGGATGGCGACCTGGTCAACGTGATTTCCACGCGCGGCGGCAAGCTGTGGGCATCGCACGTCGGCCTGATCGTGGTCGATGCGAACGGGCAGCGTAACTTTTTGAATTCGGCCGAGCCGCAAGTGCGCGAGGAAAGCTTCGACGCGTTTTTTGCACGCACGGCGGCGCGCGAGGAACGCAACGGCAAGAATGGCATGAAGCTGGCGGGGTTCAAGTTCTTGCGGCTCAATGACCATATTGTGGTGCCGCCGGCCGCGCCGCAGCCACGTCCGGGCGCGCCGGTCGCGGTGGTGCCAAGGACGACGGCGACGGCGGCTGTGAAAGGGCCGGCGGGGTCGGTTAGTCGTTGATCACTGCATGGAGGGCGCTCGCCAATGGCGCTCAATTGACGCAGTTACTGCGCACGGACGGGGTTCACGGTTTCTTGTTCGGTCGCTGGCCGTAGGGCGAACTTGGCCCCCCGCCTGCGCGGGGGCGACGGCGATACGCTAACGGAAGCAAGTCGCGCCGCACCTTAACTTGGACCCCCGCCTGCGCGGGGGCGACGGCGATAGGCCAACGGACGGCAAGTCGCGCCGCACTTTACTCACACCAAACTTTACTCACACCACACTTTATTCACACCACACTTTATTCACACCACACTTTACTCACGCCACACTTTACTCACGCCACACCTCGCGCGTGCGCGCCAGCCAGCGGCGGCGCTCGGCCAGGCCGATCGTGCCGCCGTTGATGCGTGTCGTCACCAGCACGATGTTATTGTCATCGGCTGCCTGATTGCAATCCTTGGCAAGCCAGATCGCCGCCGCCGCGCCCAAACACCACCGTGCCGACAGCACCGCTTCCGGGTCGGCGACGAAGTCCGGCGCCGATGGATAAGCGGTCTGGAGCGTTGCAGTCGCCTGCGCATAGCTGTCCTGTCCAGTCAGCTGCAACAATCCGCGACCGCGATACAGGTAGCCATCGCCGGGACGATCGTTTCCCAAACGACCGCCATAGACTGCGTTGGCAAGCCTGGCTTCATCCTCGGCGTAGCTGGCGGGATCGAGCGGCCCGCGCGGAAGAAAACGCTGCGGCCAGACCTTGACCAGCCGCTGCGTGCTGTAACGCAGGTTTTCAACCGTGCGCGTCAGGGCCGCCGATTCGTGCATGACCTGCGCCATGAAATGGCTCACGCGCAATGCGGACGCGGCGATGCCGAACTGAACCAGAAAATGCTGCTCGTCGCTGAAGGCCGTGCGGTAGACCGGCAGCGCGCGCGGAGCAAGCTGGTCGATCTGGCCGAGCGTGATGACGACAGGCCCGGCCATGGCGGCTCCTTCGCTGTGCGGTAGCTCCCATCGTATTGACTCCGCCAGCGCCGCATACCGAGCGCATCAAACGATGCCGCTTTACCGGCCCCAGCCCATGCCATATGGAATTTCAACCGTCGCGCACCTCGCGGAAGTCGGCATCGACCACGTCGTCACGCCCCGCTTTCGCTTGCCCGGCACCGGCCTGCGCGGCGCCGCCCTGCTCCGGTCCTCCAGCTTGCTGCTGGTACAGCTTTTCGCCAATGGCCTGCGCGGCGCCGGACAGGGCCGCGATGCGCGTTTCGATTTCCTCCTTGCCGCCGGTGCGCAAGGCATTGTCGAGATTGTCGATGGCGGCCTGGATGCGCTCGCGCACGGCGGCGTCGAGCCCGGCGCCATGGTCGTCGAGCTGCTTGCGCGTGGCATGCACCAGCGCATCGCCACGGTTGCGCGCATCGGCCAGTTCGCGCGCGCGCCGGTCTTCGTCGGCGTGGGCCAGCGCGTCCTGCACCATTTTCTGGATCTCCGCTTCGCTCAGGCCCGAATTGGCCTTGATCGTCACCTGGTTGGCCTTGCCGGTCGCCTTGTCGAGCGCGCTGACATGCAAAATGCCATTGGCATCGATATCGAAACTGACCTCGATCTGCGGCATGCCGCGCGGCGCCGGCGCGATGCCGACCAGATTGAATTCACCCAGCAACTTGTTGCCGGCAACTACCTCGCGCTCGCCCTGATACACCTTGACGGCAACGGCCGGCTGGTTGTCATCGGCGGTGGAGAACACCTGGCTGAACTTGGTCGGAATGGTGGTGTTGCGAGGGATCATTTTGGTCATCACCACGCCCAGGGTTTCGATGCCGAGCGACAGCGGGGTGACGTCCATCAACAGCACATCGGAGCGCTCGCCCGACAGCACCGCCCCCTGGATGGCCGCCCCGACCGCCACCGCTTCGTCGGGATTGACATCCTTGCGCGCATCGCGCCCGAAAAATGCGCGCACCTTTTCCTGCACCTTGGGCATGCGCGTCATGCCGCCCACCAAAATCACGTCGCCGATCTGCTCCCGGGTGAGGCCGGCGTCCTTGAGCGCCAGCTGGCACGGTGCGATGGTGCGGTCGATCAGCTCGTCGACCAGCGCCTCGAGCGTGGCGCGCGACAGGCGCAGGTTGAGGTGCGCGGGCGCGCCATTGGCCATGGCAATGTAGGGCTCGTTGATTTCGGTCTGCTGGGTCGTGGACAGCTCGATCTTGGCGCGTTCGGCCGAGCTCTTGATGCGCTGCAAGGCGATCGGATCGCGCCCCAGGTCGATCCCGCTCTGCTTCTTAAACTCGCCGATGATGTGGTCGATCACGCGCTGGTCGAAGTCTTCGCCGCCGAGAAAGGTGTCGCCATTGGTGGAAAGTACCTCGAATTGCTGGTCGCCTTCGAGCTCAGCGATTTCGATGATGGAAATATCGAAAGTGCCGCCGCCCAGGTCGTACACGGCCACCTTGCGCTCGCCCCGCGCGGCTTTGTCGAGCCCGAACGCCAGCGCGGCGGCGGTCGGCTCGTTGATGATGCGGCGCACTTCCAGCCCGGCGATGCGGCCGGCATCTTTGGTGGCCTGGCGCTGGGCGTCATTAAAATAGGCGGGCACCGTGATGACGGCGTCGCTGACCGGCCCGCCCAGATAATCCTCGGCCGTCTTTTTCATCTTGCGCAGCACTTCAGCCGACACTTGCTGGGGCGCCAGGCGCTTGCCGCGCACCTCGACCCAGGCGTCGCCATTGTCGGCGCGAACGATCTTGAAAGGCATCAGGTGGATGTCTTTTTGCACTTCCGCCTCGTCGAACTTGCGCCCGATCAGGCGCTTGACGGCGAACAGCGTGTTTTGCGGGTTCGTCACCGCCTGGCGCTTGGCCGGCGCGCCCGCTAGGATCTCGCCATTGTCCTGGTAGGCCACCACCGACGGCGTGGTGCGCGCGCCCTCCGCGTTCTCGATCACCCGGGCCTGGCCGCCTTCCATCACGGCGACGCAGGAGTTGGTGGTGCCGAGATCGATACCGATGATCTTGCTCATGTCCTCCTCCATGAAATAGTTTGCCAGCCCGCACACCCGAAGCGCGCGGCACAGTCATGCAGGAATAGACCGCGCGCGCGCCAAAACGCTCCCGTCACGATGGGCAGAGTCGATCTATATCAAACTTAACGGTTTTCACGATCCGTACATCGGTCGAATCCGATTGCTTTTCGCCGCCGTTTTCTGCGCGTTTTCCCACAACCGTTCGGATAATCGCCCGATTCCCCCTCTGCGCCTGCCAGAATAATATTTCCATTTGCAATTCATTCTAAATCCCAATCAAAGACAATCGGCAATATTTAAGCTAAGTCAGCCGTTGATGATTATCAAATCAATACGATCAAGCCGGCGGGATAATAACTTACGCGTGGATAAGTGCTCTAAGCCGCCGCCCGACATTGAATATATAAATGTAAATACATGGTGACGGTGAGCCGGCATACCATGCTATTCACCACATCAACCCAGGTTCATTTCAATCCCATTCCAGCCATGCAGACGCTTATTCACAAACCGCTCGGCCAATTCTGTACCGAATTGGTCAGCATGAACCGCACCGCCAAAATCGCGCTGATGGTCGTGGTCGATCTGCTGGCCCTGCCGCTGTGTTTTCTGGCGGCGATGCTGCTGCGGGTGGGGGATGCCGCATCGGCCATGCAATATCCGCTCGCGGCCTATGTCCTGGTGCCGCTGCTGACGGTGGGCGCGTTCTCGCTGTCGGACCTGTACCGCGCGGTGATCCGCTTTATCGACCAGCGCATGCTGGCGGTGACCGGCTGCACCCTGGCGTTGGCGACCCTGTCGGTCTATCTGATCCTGATGGGCATGAACGACGACAAATTCCCGCGCAGTACGCTGATCATTTACTGGTTTATCGCGTTTTCGTACGTGGTCACCTCGCGCATGGCGGTGCGCAACTTCTTGCGCAGGCAGATGAACGACGCGCCGCAGCCGGACCACGCGGTGGCCATCTACGGCGCCGGCGAACCCGGCGCGCAACTGGCGCTGACCATGCGCACCAGCAATGAGTATCGCCCCGTTTGCTTTTTCGACGACAAGCGCGCCCTCCACCAACGCAGCATCGCCGGCTTGCGCGTGTTTCACACCGAGCACCTGGCCGAGACCGTGCGCAGCCTGGGCGTGCGCTCGGTGATCATCGCGCTGCCGTCGGTGTCGCCGCAGCGCTTGCGCGACATCATGGAACGCTTGTCGATGGTGGGCGTCAACACCCGCATCCTGTGCCGCCTGCTCGACCTGGCCGATGGCGCCACGCCCGTGCACACGGTGCGCGACCTGAAATTCGAGGACTTGCTGGGGCGCCAGCCGGTGCCGCCGCGCGCCGACCTGTTCGACCGCTGCGTGCGCGGCAAGCGCGTGCTGGTGACCGGCGCCGGCGGCTCCATCGGGAGCGAGCTGTGCCGCCAGATCGCCACCCTGGCGCCGGCCGAGCTGCACCTGATCGACCATTCCGAGTTCGCGCTGTACACCATCCGCCAGGAATTGCTCGGCCGCCATCCGGAGCTGCGCATCAGCGCGCACCTGGGCTCAGTATGCAGCGCGCGCCTGGTGGAACGTATTTTCCAGGAAAACCCGATCGATACGATTTACCACGCGGCGGCCTACAAGCACGTCCCCCTGGTCGAGAGCAACATCGCCGCAGGCCTGCGCAACAATGTGCTCGGTTCGCAAGTCATCGCGGCGGCGGCCGGCAAGTTCAAGGTGGGCACCTGCGTGCTCATTTCCAGCGACAAGGCGGTGCGCCCGACCAATATCATGGGCGCGAGCAAGCGCATCGCCGAGCTGATCTTCCAGGCGGCGGCGGCCGTCCACGGGCCGGACACGACCTTTTGCATGGTGCGTTTCGGCAATGTGCTGGGCTCGTCCGGCTCGGTCATTCCCCTGTTCCAGCGCCAGCTGGCCGAGGGCGGACCGCTGACCATCACCCATCCGGAGGTGTCGCGCTATTTCATGCTCATCGCCGAGGCGGCCCAGCTGGTCATCCAGGCCGGCGCCATGGCCAAGGGCGGCGACGTGTTCGTGCTCGATATGGGCGAGCCGATGCGCATCGTCGACCTGGCGCGCACCTTGATCATGATGTCGGGCCTGACCGAGAAAACGGCGCAGAACCCGGCCGGCGATATCGGCCTCAAGTTTGTCGGATTATTTCCTGGGGAAAAGCTTTATGAGGAATTGCTTACCGACGGCAAGGTTTTCCCCAGCGACCATCCACGCATCATGCGCATGAAAGAACACGCGCTCGATCCTGGCGTGCTCGACACCTATATTACTTGCCTGATGCTGGCCTGCAATACGCATGACCGCGCCATGATCGCATCGATGGTCAAGGCGATCGTGGCGGAATATATGCCGCAGCCGAATGGCGCCGCGCCGGAAAATCCACCGCCGATGGTGGCGCCGCCCGATAAAACCCGGCCCGCCTTATTACGCAATTTCTCGCCGCACCGCATCGAATAAATAGCGGCAATAATAAATACTTCAAGCCGCGGTTTCACCCCGAATTAATTCGTATTTATGTGCGGAGATATTAATCATGAGAGACCAACATTCAAACAGCCATTTGTCGCAGCTGATCGCCAGATTTGAACAACGCACCGCCGTGATCGGCATTATCGGCCTCGGTTACGTGGGTTTGCCGCTCAGCCTGCGTTATTCGGAAGCCGGTTTCCGCGTGCTCGGCATCGATATCGATCCGGCCAAGGTCAGGCGTTTAAATGCCGGCGCCAGCTATATCGAGCATATATCCGGCAGCGCCATCGGGGCCGCGCTGGCGGCCGGGTTCGAAGCGACCGGCGATTTCGCCCGCGCAGCCGAAGCCGACGCCCTGATCATCTGCGTGCCGACCCCGCTCAATGCCTACCGCGAGCCGGACTTGTCGTTCGTGCTGGCCACCGCCGATGCCCTGTTGCCCTACCTGCGCGCCGGCCAGGTGGTGTCGCTCGAAAGCACCACCTATCCCGGCACCACCGACGAGGAACTGCGCCCGCGCCTGGCCTCGCGCGGGCTGACCGTCGGCGAAGACATCTTTTTGGTGTTTTCGCCCGAGCGCGAAGACCCCGGCAACCCGGACTTTGAAACGCGCACCATTCCCAAGGTGTGCGGCGGCGACACCGCGGCCTGCCTGCGCGCCGGCGTCGCCCTGTACAGCCCGGCCATCGACCAGGTGGTGCCGGTCAGTTCCACCCGTGCCGCCGAGCTGACCAAGCTGCTTGAAAACATCCACCGCGCCGTGAATATCGGCCTGGTGAATGAAATGAAAATCATTGCCGACAAGATGGATATCGATATCCACGAAGTGATCCGCGCCGCCGCCACCAAGCCATTCGGCTTCACGCCCTACTATCCGGGGCCGGGGCTGGGCGGGCACTGCATTCCGATCGACCCGTTCTACCTGACCTGGAAAGCGCGCCAGTACGGCCTGCACACGCGCTTTATCGAGCTGGCGGGCGAGATCAACAGCGACATGCCGCACTGGGTCATCGGCAAGCTGGCCGACGCGCTCAACGAGCGTTCGCGTTCGATCAAGGGCAGCCGCGTGCTGGTGCTCGGCATCGCCTACAAAAAGAATATCGAGGACATGCGCGAATCGCCTTCGGTCGAGCTGATGGAAATCCTGCGTGCCAAGGGCGCCCTGGTCGACTATTCGGACCCGCACGTGCCGGTGTTTCCACCGATGCGGGAACACCATTTCGACCTGGCCAGCGTGCCGTTGACGGCGGCGACCATCGCGTCCTACGACGTGCTGCTGCTGGCCACCAGCCACAGCGCATTCGACTACGACCTGATCGCCCAACACGCCGCCCTGATCGTCGATACCCGGGGCGTCTGGCTGGACCGGCTGCCGAACGTCGTCAAGGCCTAGACCGGCCGTGCCTAGACCGGCCATGCCTAACTGGCCGTGCCTGGACCGGCCGTGCCTGACCGGCCGTGCCTGACCGGCCGTACCTGACCGGCCGTACCTGACCGGCCGTGCCTGACCGGCCGTACCTGACCGGCCGTACCTGACCGGCCGTACCTGAATCACAGCGATTGGAGAACCTCATGCGTACCTTTCCGCCCCCCGTCACCGACCGCCGCATCCGCTTCGCGCTGGTCGGCTGCGGGCGCATTGCCAACAACCATTTCAACGCCATCGCCCAGCACGAAGAGCGCTGCGAGCTGGCCGGCGTATGCGATATCGATCCGGTGGCGCTGGCCGCCGCCGCCGCCCGCACCGGCGCCCGCCCCTACCGCACCCTGGCCGACATGCTGGCCAAGTGCGACGCCGACGCCGTCATCATCTGCACGCCGTCCGGGCTGCATCCGGAGCAGGCGGTCCAGATCGCCGGCGGGGGGCGCCATGTGATCACCGAAAAGCCCATGGCCACGCGCTGGGAAGATGGCAAGCGCATGGTGGCCGCGTGCGACACGGCCGGCGTGCGCATGTTCGTGGTCAAGCAGAACCGGCGCAATGCCACTTTGCAGCTGCTCAAAAGTGCGGTCGACAAAAAGCGCTTCGGGCGCATTTACATGGTCAACCTGAACGTGTTCTGGACCCGCCCGGACGACTATTACAACAGCGCCAAGTGGCGCGGCACCTGGGAATACGACGGCGGCGCCTTCATGAACCAGGCCAGCCACTACGTCGACCTGATCGACTGGATCGTCGGCCCGGTCGAAAGCCTGCAAGCCTACACGGCCACCCTGGCGCGCGATATCGAGGTGGAAGACACCGGCGTGATCAGCCTGCGCTGGCGCAACGGCGCGCTGGGGTCGATGAATGTGACCATGCTGACCTATCCGCGCAACCTGGAAGGCTCGATCACCATCCTCGGCGAGCGCGGCACGGTGCGCATCGGCGGAGTGGCGGTCAATGAAGTGCAGCAATGGGAGTTTGCCGAGCCGGACGAGGACGACGCACGGATCGGCGACGCCAGCTACCAGACCACCTCGGTCTACGGTTTCGGCCATCCGCTGTATTACGACAACGTGATCAAGGTGCTGCGCGGCGAAGCCGAGCCGGAAACCGACGGGCGCGAGGGACTCAAGTCGCTCGAGGTGCTCATTGCGGCCTATAAATCCGCACGCGACGGCAAGCGCGTGGCCTTGCCTTTGGAGTATTGACTATGGACCAGGTCATCATCGAAGCGAGCGCCATTGTCGACCCCGGCGCCATCCTGGGCGCGGGCACGCGCGTCTGGCATTTCGCCCACGTGTGCGGCGGCGCGCGCATCGGCGCCGGCTGTTCGCTGGGGCAAAACGTATTTATCGGCAATGACGTGCGGATCGGCGCTCGCTGCAAGATCCAGAACAATGTGTCCGTGTACGACGCCGTGACCATCGAGGACGAGGTGTTTTGCGGCCCGAGCATGGTGTTTACCAATGTCTGGAACCCGCGCGCGGCCATCGTGCGCAAGGATGCCTACCGGCCCACCCTGGTGCGGCAAGGCGCGAGCATCGGCGCCAACGCCACCATCGTGTGCGGCGTGACCATCGGCCGCTACGCCTTCATCGCGGCCGGGGCCGTGGTCACGCGCGACGTGCCCGACTTTGCGCTGATGGCGGGCGTGCCGGCGCGCCAGAGCGGCTGGATCGGCCGCCATGGCGAGCGCCTGGCGCTGCCCCGGGGCGCGGACGGCGACGCCACCTGCCCCCATACGGGCGAACGCTACCAGGTGCGCGGCGGTGTCTGCCGCCTGCTGGACGCCCCTCTTTGAACTGTCAGCGATCGGAACCCCAATCATGGAATTCATCGACCTCAAAACGCAATACAAGATGGGCCGCGAAAACATCAACGCCCGCATCCAGGCCGTGCTCGACCACGGCCAGTACATCATGGGACCGGAAGTGGAGGAACTGGAAACGCGCCTGGCCGCGTTCACCGGGGCACGCCATTGCATCACGGTGTCGTCCGGCACCGAAGCGCTGATCATTTCCCTGATGGCGCTCGGGATCGAAGCGGGCGACGAAGTCATCACCACGCCGTTTTCCTTCATCGCCACGGCCGAAGCCATCGTGCTGCTGGGGGCGACGCCCGTGTTTGTCGATATCGACCCGGCCACCTGCAATATCAACCCGGCCCTGATCGAAGAAAAGATTACCGGGCGCACCAGGGCGATCATGCCGGTGTCGCTGTACGGCCAGCCGGCCGACATGGAAGCCATCAACGCGATCGCCTGGCGCCATAAACTGACCGTGATCGAAGACGCCGCCCAGAGCTTCGGCGCCACCTATGGCGGCAAGCACAGCTGCAACCTGTCGGCCATCGGCTGCACCAGTTTCTTCCCCAGCAAGCCGCTCGGCTGCTATGGCGACGGCGGCGCCATCTTCACCAGCGACGATCAGCTGGCCACGGCCATGCGCGAAATCCGGGTGCACGGCCAGTCGCGCCGCTACGTGCACACGCGCATCGGCGTCGGTGGCCGCATGGACACCTTGCAGTGCGCCATCGTGCTGGCCAAGCTCGACTATTTCGACTGGGAACTGAAGGAGCGCGCGCGCGCCGCCGCCAGCTACGACGCCCTGCTGTCCGGCAAAATCGGCCTGGTGGCGCGTCCGCGCGACCGCAGCAGTGTGTTCGCGCAGTACACGGTGGTGGTGGAGCAGCGCGAGCAGGTGCGCGCCGCCTTGCAGGCGGCCGCCATTCCGACCGCCGTGCATTATCCGGTGCCGATGCACCTGCAGCCGGCCTACGCGCGCTGGAGCGACCCGCACAGCACGCCGGTGGCGACGGCCATGGCCGCCAAGGTGCTCAGCCTGCCGATGGGACCGTATCTGGACGACGCCAGCATCGCCCGGGTGTGCGCGGCGCTGCTCGCCGCGGTGGGCGGCGCACCCGCCGTCTGCCGCCAGGATTGAGGGGAGCGGCGTCATGACTGCACGGCTACCGGCCTACTGGCGCAACGTGATCACCGTGCTCGGCGGCGCGCTCGGGGCGCAGGCCTTGCCGCTGCTGGCCGCGCCGCTCATCACGCGCCTGTGCACGCCGGCCGATGTGGGCGCGTTCAGCGTGTGGCTGGGCGTGGTGGCGGTGGCCGCCATCGGCGCCACCTTGCGACTGGAAGCGGCGATGATCCTCGACCACGAGCGCGCCGCGCAGCGCACCTGTTTTTCGGTGGTGGCCTACAGCGCCAGCATCACCGCCCTCTTGACGACCGCGGGCGCGGTGCTGGCGCGCCTGTGCGGGGTGCCGTTCGCCGCGCAACTGTCGTGGCCGGCGCTGCTGACAATCGGCGTCGCCACCTGGATGACCGCCTATATGCAAACGACGCTGGCCTACGCCACCTCGCACAATGCCTTCGGCAAGGCGGCGCGCGCACGGGTGTGGAGCGCCGCCAGCATCGCCGCCGCGCAAGTGGGACTGCTGGCGCTGGGGATCGGCGGGGCCGCCCTGGTCGCCGGCCAGCTGGTGGGGCTGGCGGTCGGGCTGTTGGCCGCCATGCTGCTGCTGGCGCCGCCGCAGGCATGGCCCGGCTGGCTGCCGGACAGCGCCCAGCGTGCCTACCTGCGCCGCCACGACAAATTCTGGCGCTTCTCGCTGCCCTCGAACCTGCTCAATGTCATCGTCGGCCAGTTGCCGCTCCTGATGATCGGCGCGCGCCACGGCGCCCTGGCCGCCGGCCTGTTCGCACTGACCCAGCGGGTGCTGGGCGCACCGATCGCCCTGCTGGCCGCGTCGGTGCTGGAAGTGTTCAAGCGCCAGTCGGTGCACGATTTCCAGACCCAAGGCAATTGCCGCGACGCCTATCGCTACACCTTCAAGGCGCTGGCCCTGCTCGGCATCGGCCCCTCGCTGGTGTTGCTGCTGTTTTCGCCGCCACTGTTCGCCTTTGCCTTCGGCGAGAACTGGCGCGCCGCCGGCGAGCTGGCGCAAATCCTGGCGCCCCTGTATTTCCTCAATTTCATCGCCAGCCCGCTCAGCTACGTGTTCTTTGTCGCCGGCAGGCAGAAGACCGACCTGGTGTGGCAGGTAGCGCTGTTCGCGATGACCTTGTCGGTGTTCCTTGCGCCCGGCACCTTGCGGCAAAGCGTGCTGTGGTATGCGATCGGCTATTCCCTGCTCTACCTCGTCTACCTGCACATGTCGTACCAGTGCGCGCAAAACCGCATGGTGGCCGCATGAACCCGATCGCACCGTCCGCGAGACGCGAGCAATGGATCGGGATGCTCGGTTTTTTTGCCTTGTTTCCCGGGTTCTTTTTCTATCACACGGCGCTGGGACTGGGAAAAATCCCGGCTGTGCTGGGCGGCTATTTTGCACCGGTATCGCTGCTGCTACTGCCACTGCTGTTTTTCTGCTACACCAGCAAAGTCCGGCAAGACCGCGATTACCTGGGCAAGAGCGACCTGGCATTTTTCCTGTACCTGGCCTACTTTGCGCTGATCGTCGGCGTCAACGCCATCGCTGGCGCAAAGATGACCGTTGTCACCAATCACCTGCTGGGGATCATTTTCATGCTGAATGTGTTCTTTGTGTTCCGCATGAGCGCCCCCGACGAGCGGCGCTTTCGCCTGATGGCGCTGGGCAGCCTGTTTGCCATGTCGGCCATCGTGTTCGCATATGCGATCGATGGCGCGTTTTACCTGGCGCCGCTGGGCAATGCCAAAACTCCCGAAAGCCTGGCCTCGTACCAGGGGTTTTCGCGCTCTTACCTGTTCACCTTCGCGCTCGCCATTACCTGCACCCGCGCGCGGTCGCTGCGCATGCTGCTCTATTGCGTGGCCGCGTCCACCCTGTTCATCAATACCGCGCGCAGCGAATTTGCCGCGATGCTGTTCATGATTCCCATCATCGAGCTGTATTACACCCGCCAGAAAGTGCTGATGGCGGCCGGGTTCCTGTTCCTGTTCCTGATGGTCTATTCCAACCTGGAGCAACTGTTATCGATGCTGCCTTCCAACCGGATTCTCGAGTTGCTCGACCTGTCCCATTCAAGCTCGGCCAACGCGCGCCATCACCTGAGCACCTACGCGCTCAATTCGATCGCGCAGTTTCCCATTTTTGGCGATTACGCCAGCTATTCGCCCGGCCTGTATTCGCACAATGTGCTCTCGGCCTGGGTCGATACCGGCATCTTCGGATTCCTGTTCGTGCTCGGCATCCTGATCGTGCCGGCGATTCCCCTGTTTTTCAAAGGCTACTTCTCGCGCGATCGCTCGGGGGCATTCATCCTGGCGTTTTCGCTGTGCTGCATCACCCTGCTGCTGCTGATTACCTCGCACTATTTTACCGACATGCTCATCGGCGCCACCATGGCGGCTTTTTCTTCCTACCGGTACGGAATGACACATGCTCACCATCGCACATCTGACATCGGCCCACCCGCGTCGCGACACCCGCATCTTTATCAAGCAATGCCGGGCGCTGGTACGGCAAGGATATGAGGTCACGCTGGTCGTGGCCGACGGCTTGGGGGACGAGCGCGACAGCGGCGTCCACATCACCGATGTCGGCCACATCACGGGCCGGCTGGCGCGCATGCTGGGCAGCACCCGGCGCGTCTTGCTGCGCGCGCGCCAGGTCGACGCCGACATTTACCACCTGCACGATCCGGAATTGATGCCCGCCGGGCTGGCCCTCAAGCGCCTCGGCAAAACCGTCATTTTCGACGCCCACGAAGACTTGCCGCTGCAATTGTTGGGTAAACCGTACCTGACGCCAGGCCTGCGCGGCGTGTTGTCACGCGCCAGCGCCGCCTACGAGCGCCACGCCTGCCGCCAGTTCGACGCCATCGTTGCCGCGACGCCCTTTATCCGCGACAAATTTATGCGGATCAATCCAAACACGATCGACGTCAACAACTATCCGGTGCCGGGCGAATTCGATGCGGAGGCGCCCTGGAGCGAGAAGCGGCAGGAAGTGTGTTATGTCGGCAGCCTGTCGGCCATGCGCGGCATCGGCGAGCTGGTCGCGGCGGCGCAGTTGCTGCAGTCGCCGGCGCGCATCACCGTGGCAGGACGCTTCCCGGAGGTGAAGCTGGAAAACGCCCTGAGCGCGCTGCCCGGCTGGCAACGCCTGAACCGTCCCGGCTACCTCGACCGCGACGGCGTGCGCGCCGTCATGGCGCAAGCCCTGGCCGGCCTGGTGACCTTGCATCCCGAACCCAATTATCTCGACGCCCTCCCGGTCAAGATGTTCGAATACATGGCGGCCGGCATTCCCGTGATCGCCTCCGATATTGCCCTGTGGCGCGGGATTATTCAAGACCATCAATGCGGCGTGTGCGTCGATCCGCGCGATCCGGCCGCCATTGCCGCCGCCATCGACTATTTCGTGCGCAATCCGCAGATTGCCCAACGCATGGGGCGCAATGGACGGCGCGCCGTGATCGAGAACTATAACTGGCCGACCGAGGCGGAAAAACTCATCGGACTGTATCGCCAGTTACACGCGTCAATTGGCGATATGCGGCGCGCCGGCACATAAACCTGTGCATTCGTATCTTCGCTGAAATGAATAAACGCCGATGCGCTGAGCGATCACAAACAAGCGCGCTTAGGCCGGTTCGATTTACGCCACTTCAAATACGCCAGCACGCCGTCTGGCTACAGTAAGAAAAGCCCGGGCGCTTGCCGGCCCGGACCGTGCAAGCACCCATGCACGCCACATTCAGTCGATTAACCAGTCTGGAAAGCCAACTCCCGACCAACAAGAAAAGGCGGTTAACGCCGCGATGAACCGCAATGACTACCCTACTTTCCACTTTGTCGGACCACCTTGCCACCGTCAGGCACTTGCTACGACTTCCCGTCGCCCATTTGTTTTTCGACGAGGCCATCGCGCCCGTCAATGTGCGTTCGACCTACCGCTATTACACCAAGCGCCACCCGCGCTACAAAATCATCCAGCACAAAAGCTGGGGCGCCGCCCTGATCGACCTGCGACGGTTTAACAACCGCCACGACTACTTCGACAGCATCAAAGGGCGCAACTGGGGCGCGCAGCACATCAAGCGTGCGCGCACGCGCGGCTACCGGCTCGCCGAAATCGAGCGCAACGACTATGTGGACGCCATTTTCGACATCAATACCTCGGTCGAGGCGCGCCAGGGCCGCCCCATGGACCAGACCTACCTGGAAAAGCAGCCCTGCTTCGACAAGCTGCTCAACTTCCGCTACTACGGCGTGCTGAGCCCCGACAACCGGCTGGTCGCCTACGCCAACGTCGGCCATTACGGCAACTTTCACGCCTTCGAGCGCTTGATCGGCTACCGCAACAACGACGGCATCATGCACTTGCTCGTCGGCGACATCACGGCCGGCCTGATCGACCAGGGCCTGGCGCACTACCTGATGTACGACACCTACTTCGGCGCCTTGCCCGGGCTGCGCCAGTTCAAGACCATGCTCGGCTTCACCCCCTATCGCGCGCTGTACCACCTCCGATGAATTATCTGTTCCGACGCCTCTACAGCGATTACCTGATGCCCTCGCGCCTGCCCGAGTACGAGGCCCTGCTGCGCGAGGCCACCGAACGCGGCTACGCGCAGGTGTCGGTGCGCGAATTCCTGCGCCCGCCCCCGCCGGCCGGACGTGCGCCCACCATCGTGCACCGGCACGACATCGACAGCGACCTGCGCACCACCGCCAGGATGTTCGCGCGCGAGGTGCGGCGCGGGGTGCGCTCGAGCTTCTACTTCCGCCTTTCCACGCTCGACTTCGGTCTGATGCGCGACATCGAAGACTACGGCAGCGAAGCGAGCTACCACTTCGAGGAAATCGCCAGTTTCGCCAAGCGCCACCACATTCATGATGGCGGGGAAGTGCGGCGCCACTTCCCCGCCATCGGCGAGGAATTCGCGGCCAACCTGCGCCGCATCGAAGATGGCCTCGGCAGCAAGATCAGCACGGTGGCCAGCCACGGCGACTTTGCCAACCGCAAGCTCAAGCTGATCAACAAGGAACTGCTGGCCGACAGCGCCCTGCGCGCCCGTTGCGGCATCGCCTGTGAAACGTATGACAGCGCCCTGCTCGAACAGTTCGAGCTGTATATCAGCGACCGCCCGCCGCCGCTGCTGTACCACCCGATCAGCCCGCACGCGGCGCTGGGGCGCTACCGCACCATCTGCCTGCTGACCCATCCGGTGCAGTGGGAAACCAACTGGCGCGAAAACACGCGCTGCAACCTGCGCCGCCTGGTCGAGGGGCTGACATGGTGAGCGCACCACGCCTGCGGGAGCCTGGACCATGAACATTCTCCTCATCAATCACTACGCCGGCTCGCTCAAGCATGGCATGGAATACCGCCCCTTCTACCTGGCGCGCGAATGGGTGCGCCTCGGCCACACGGTGCGCATCATCGCCTCGTCGCAGTCGCACATCCGGGCCCAGGCGCCGCAACTGTACGGCTGCGACCAGCTCGACGAAACCATCGACGGCGTCGGCTACCGCTGGGTCGCCACGCCGGCCTACCGCGGCAACGGCGGCGCGCGCGTGGCCAATATGCTCGCCTTCGTGACGCGCCTGCACCTGCACGCGCGCCGCCTCGCCGCCGAGTTCGCACCCGACGTCGTCATCGCCTCGAGCACCTATCCGCTCGATATCTGGCCGGCGCACCGCATCGCCCGCTGCGCCGGCGCGCGCCTGCTGTTCGAACTGCACGACCTGTGGCCGCTCTCGCCGATCGAACTGGGCGGCTATTCGCGCCGGCATCCGTTCATCATGCTGCTGCAGGCCGCTGAAAACTACGCCTGCCGCAACGCCTGCGCCATCGTCTCGATCCTGCCCAAGGTGCGCGACCACCTCGAAGCGCATGGCATGGCGCCGCATAAGCTGCACATCGTGCCCAACGGCGCCGATCCGGCCGAATGGCTGGCCACGCCGCCCGCGCTGGACGGCATCGCCGGCGCGCGCCTGGCCGCGCTGCGCAGCGATGGCAAGTTTATCGTCGGCTACGCCGGCACCCATGGCCTGGCCAACGCGCTCGACACCCTGCTCGACGCCGCGCGCCTCGTAGCCGACCAGCGCATCGCCTTCGTGCTGGCCGGCGGCGGGCCGGACAAGGCGCGCCTGGTCCGGCTGGCCATGGAGCGCGGCCTGCACAATGTGCATTTTCTCGACCCGGTGCCCAAGCAACAGGTGCCGGCCCTGCTGGCGTATTTCGACGTGGCCTACATCGGCTGGCAGCGCCAGCGCCTGTATCGCTACGGCATCGCCCCCAACAAACTGATCGACTACATGATGGCCGGCCGCCCCATCTTGCATTCGGTCGAGGCCGGCAACGACCCGGTCGCCGAGGCCGGCTGCGGCCTGACCGTGGCGCCGCAAGACCCGGTCGCGGTGGCGCACGGGCTGCTGGCCCTGTTCACGCTCGACCAGCAGGAGCGCGACGCCGCCGGCGAACGCGGACGCGCCTACGCCATGGCCAAGCTGAGCTATCCGGTGCTGGCCCGCCGTTTCTTGCAGGCGTGCACATGATGAGCCCCGTTCATTCCCGGCAGCGGCCATGCATTGGCGCAAGGAGCGCAAGCGCACAAGGCATTGGCATGCGGCGCGGCGATGCCGACCGAACAACACCTCCGCGTGCGGCGCAGCCGCGCCGGACCACCAAACCCATGGAGCCTTGATCATGCCTGAAGACCTGACACCCTCAGCGGATGCGGCCGCGCTCGATTCACCTCCCTTCCTGCCCTTCGCCCTGCCCGACATCGGCGATGAAGAAATCGCCGCCGTGGTCGACTGCCTGCGCTCGGGCTGGGTCACCACCGGCCCGCGCACGCGCCAGTTCGAACACGACTTCGCCGCCTACCTCGGCGGCAACGTGGACGCCATCTCGGTCAACTCGGCCACCGCCGGCCTGCACCTGGCGCTCGAAGCGCTCGGCATCGGCCCGGGCGACGAGGTCATCGTGCCGACCCTGACCTTCACCGCCACCGCCGAGGTGGTGCGTTACCTCGGCGCGCACCCGGTCCTGGTCGACGCCGACCCGGACACCCTCAATCTTTCCCTGGCAGCCGTCGAAGCGGCCATCGGGCCGCGCACCCGCGCCATCATTCCCGTCCACTACGCCGGCCTGGCCTGCGACATGGACGGCGTGCTGGCCCTGGCCGCCGCCTACCGCCTGAAGGTGGTCGAAGACGCCGCGCACGCCTTCCCGACCGTGTACAAAGGCCGCCTGGTCGGCACGCTGGCGAGCGACGCCACCGTGTTCAGCTTCTACGCCAACAAAACCATGACCACCGGCGAAGGCGGCATGGTCGTCACGCGCGACGCCGCCGTGGCGCGGCGCGTGCGCCTGATGCGCATCCATGGCATCAGCCAGGACGCCTTCGAGCGCTACACCTCGCGCACCCCGGCCTGGTTCTACGACGTGGTCGCGGCCGGCTTCAAGTACAACCTGACCGATCTCGCGTCCGCCATGGGCATCGAGCAGTTGCGCAAGATCGACCGCTTCCTGCTGCGCCGCGAACAACTGGCGCAGGCTTACGGCAACGGCCTGCAAGGCTTGCCGCTGCGCTTGCCGCCCGCCCCCGCGCCCGGCAGCAGCCATGCCTGGCACCTGTATGTCATACGGCTGCAAGCGAACGCCAGGCTGGACCGCGACGAACTGATCGCGCGCCTGTCCGAGCGCGGCATCGGCACCAGCGTGCACTTCATTCCCCTGCACCGCCACCCGTTCTGGCGCGACAGTTGCCGCCTCAGTCCGGAACAGTTCCCGGTGGCCGAAGCCAGCTTCGCCTGCATGCTGTCCTTGCCCCTGTACACCCGCATGAGCGACGCCGACCAGCAACGCATCATCGATAAGCTGCGCGAGTTGCTGACATGATCAAGCGCCTGTTCGACCTCGTGGCGGCGCTGGCCGGGCTGCTGGTGCTGGCCCCGCTGTTGGCCGTCATCGCCGTCTGCATTCGATTGGACTCGCCAGGGCCGGCTTGGTTCCGTCAACAGCGCGTCGGACGTCACGGCGCGCCGTTCGAGATCATCAAGTTCCGCACCATGCGCGTGGACAAGGGCGACGGCCCCCAGCTCACCGTCGGTGCCGACGCGCGCATCACGCCGGTCGGCAAATTCCTGCGGCACTACAAGCTTGATGAATTGCCGCAGCTGATCAACGTGGTCCTGGGCAGCATGAGCCTGGTCGGTCCGCGCCCGGAAGTGCCGCGCTACGTTGCCTGCTATCCACCCGAGGTGCGCGCCATCGTGCTGTCGGTCGCGCCCGGCATCACAGACTGGGCCTCGATCTGCTACAAGGACGAGAACGCCATCCTCGGACGCAGCGCCGACCCCGAGCGGGCCTACCTGCACACCATTTTGCCCGCCAAGCTGGCCTACAACGTGCGTTATGTGCGCGAGCGCAGCTTCTGGACCGACCTGCGCATCATTTTCAGCACGCTTGCGGCGCTGGCACGCTGAGGTGCCGGCCATGAGCGAGCTGACCTTCCTCCTGCACCTGGGCGACCCGCGCGTGACGATGCCGCTCGGCGCCGCCCTGCTGGCGTGGATGCTGGCCGCGCGCGCCTGGCGCCTGGCGCTCTGGTGGGGCTTGCTGCTGGGGGCCGGGCTGGGCCTGGTGGCGGTCAGCAAGATCGTCTTTCTCGGCTGGGGCGGCGGCGTGCCCTTGCTCGGTTACAAGGCACTGAGTGGCCACGCGGCGGGCGCCAGCGCGGTTTTTCCGATGCTGTTCTGGATGCTCGCGCTGGGCCGCGCCGATGGCTGGCGCGAGCGCGCACTGCGCCTCGGCCTTGGCGTGGGGGCGCTGACTGGCGCGCTGCTGGTGGCGGACCATCAGCACAGCGTGGCCGAAGCGCTGGCGGGCTGCCTGCTGGGCGCGGCGATCAGCCTCGGCAGCATCCGGCTCGGGGCCGCCGGCGTGAGCGCGCTGTCGTTGAAGGGCCTGCTGCCGGCCACGGGGGCGCTGCTGGCGGCGGCATGGCTGATGAAGTGGGCGCACCTGGGCTACTGGATGATCCGCGCCGCGCGTCTGCTTAGCGGCAACACCCAGGTCTACCCCTTGTAGATCGACAGACCGATAACGCATATAACTCATGGGAAAAAGCATCATGAAACCGCATCCGATGCCCAGCATTCGCTTTCTGAGAGAAAGCCAGCTGGGGGAAGACTCCTTGCACTCCCTGCTCATCTCCTTGCTGCGCGGCCTGGCGGCGATCGAGGTGGCCGCCGCCCACGTGCGCGCGGGATTTTTTCCCGGCCTGCGCACCCTGGAAGATCCCGCCTTGTGGTACCAGGCGCTGTCGTTCCTGACCGGTTTCGCGCACCAGGCCGTTGTGGTGTTTTTCCTGATCAGCGGCTGGTTGGTCGGCGGCAGCCTGCTCAACAAGCTGGGCCAGCCGCAGGCGATCAAGGCGTATGCGATCGACCGCGTCACGCGCCTGTGGACGGTGCTGCTGCCGACCTTTGTCCTGATCCTGGCGAGCGGCATCGTCAGCGGCGTGATCGATCCGCACACACCCGATTTTTCGCGCGCCAACGATTACTCGGTCACGGCGCTGGCCGGCAACCTGTTCGGACTGCAAACCATCGTCGTGCCGGAATTTGGCGGGAACTTCCCGCTCTGGAGCCTGTCCAACGAAACGTGGTACTACATTATGTTTCCGTTGCTGGTCATGTGCCTGGCGGCGGGGAGCGGCACGCGGCGGGTGCTGGCGACGCTCGTGTTGCTGCTGATCGGCATGCTGCTGCCCTTCGACATGGTGCTGTACTTCACGATCTGGCTGCTCGGCGCGGCGTTCTCACGGGTTCGCGTGGAATGCGGCACGTCCCTGCGCGCGCTGCTGCTGGTGGTGCTGGGGATGGCGTCGGTGGTGTTCCGCTTAAAGGGTAGCAATGATGACATGGTCATCGCCTCGTTTCCGCAAGACCTGTTGTTGAGCGTGCTGTTCTTGCTGTTTTTGTCGAGTACGGTGAATCCCTTGCCGGCGGACCAGCGGTTTGTCGGGCCGTTGCGGCGCGTGGCGGTGTTCTTTTCGAACTTTTCGTTTACGCTGTACGTGGTGCATATTCCGTTGCTGGGCATCATCGGCCACGTCGGCATGACCCTGTTCGGGCGCCGGCAGTTTTCCGCCGACAGTGTGGGCGACCTGGGAATCTACCTGTTCATGCTGCTTGCGGTGATTGTGGGCGCGTACGGCTTCTATCTGCTGTTCGAAGCGCGCACTTACGCGGTGCGGCGCCGGATGAAGGCGTGCTTGATGGGCCGGGCGGATAGCGTGCCGCAGCCGGTGTCCGCCAAGCGGTAAGCAAGGGCGGACCCGCCACCGCACCCGTCTTGGCGCGGGTGCGACGGGTGATGCGATGGAGGTGCGATGAAGGCGAGTGCGACGGTGCCGAGTGCGACGGTGGTGTGACAACGGTGCGCGGATGCGACCCCGCTCAGCCAGGCTTACGCGCCATGTAGATGAAGTGCGAGCGCAGCGGCGGCGCGAAGGTCACCAGCAACCCGGACAGGATGCGCGGCGCGCCAGCGAGCCGCCGCGCGATCGGCGGCGCCAGCAGCAAGGTGCGGTAGCGGCTCTCCGACGCCGGCCACATCCGGCGCAGCTCCCCACGCGTGACGCGGCGCACATTCGGGTTGCGCGGGTTGTTATAGCGGAAGTCGAACAGCATGCACCAACCGCCCGGCGCCACGCTGCGCCACATGTCGCGCGCCAGCGCCGCCCGCGCATCCGCTCCCAGGATCGATGAAAAGACGGTGTTGGCCACCACCAGGTCGACACTGTCCGGTGCGGCAAAGTCGAGGTCGCCCAGGTGCCAGCGGATGCCCGGCGCACTGCGCATGCGCGCCAGCACCAGCCGCTGCTCCTGGTATTCGGTGCCCGCCAGTCGGCAGGGATCGGCGCCCCAGTCGACCAGCTGGCGCAGGAAGCCGCCCGAACCGCAGCCCACGTCGACCACGCGCAGCTTGCCGAGCTCGGGGCCGAGCGTCTGCGCCAGCAGCTCGCCGGCAACCCGCGAGCGCGCCGCATCGAGCTCCATGACTTCCGGCCGGTGCCATGCGTACGCGGCGATCCGCTCGTCCACCATCCAGGCGCGGCAGACGGAGCGGATGCGTTCTTGTTCGATGGAATGTTCGTCACGTAAACCCATGCCACCATCCTAACAAGCATGACATGGGCTTTCCTTGACACTACCCACACGCGCTCAATGCTGGTATGCGCCCATATCATAGCCGCTTGTCGCATTGCGCGGCTTATTGTCGAAATCGACCGGCGGGGCATTGGTCGGCGTCCCCTTTCCGATCGCCGGGGAGGTCGGGCGCAGGTGTAGGTCCGGCGTGCCGCTGCGCGTGTAGGAAACGAATTGCGGATCGGCGCTCACGGTCCCGCTGTGCGTCAGGCCGTTCTTCAGGCTGAAGTTGTAGGTCGGGTTCTGGAACACCAGGTTGTTGGTGTAGCGGTTGCGGGTGCCGGTCTGGCCCTGCTCCGAAATCCCCATCGCGTTGTCGTACACAATGTTGTTGGCAACGATGGTGTCGTTGTTCGGGCCGGTGGTGTGATAGTAGTCGCCGCCGCCGACGATGATGCCGGTATGCGATGCGGTCACCGTATTGTTGGTGATGATCACGTTGTTGGCATCGTGCCAGAGATGGATACCCCCTTCCGCCACGCGATACACCACGTTGTTTTTCACCGTGCCCGAGGTGCTGACGTAAATACCCTGAACGAATCGGCAGCCCGCCGGTCCAATATCATGAACGAGATTGCCGACGACGTCGGACTTGATGCCGCGAAAGTAACTGTCCACGCCGATGGCCGAACCGCCCGCGCTGGTGCAGGGGACCTTGGTGGCGATATGGTGCACCCAATTACCGCGAATCATGTCATAAGAGCCGCCATTGTAGATGCCGTGCGTCCATTTGGTACCGCTCTGCGCGGTGGTGCCGTCGATGTGGAAGCCGATGATGTCGGTATAGTTTCCACGGTTGTCCCATGCGGTGTCGTTTGATGAGCTCGCTGGCGGTACGATTTTCGCACCCCATTTTGTGCTGGAGACATAATAAATGCGGCCAGCCGCGGTGCCGCTGACCGTTGTCTTGAAGCCGCCCGGATACGTGCCGTCCGCTACGTGGATCGTCGTGCTCGGCAAGGCCGCGCGCGAGGCTCGCGCAATCGTCTTGAACGGCGCCGATTTGGTGCCGGCAGCCGTGTCGGAGCCATTCGACGCCACGAAAAAATTGTAGGTCGTCGGCGGGATGGTCGGCTCTGGTGTCGGCGTAGGAATCGGTATCGGAGTCGGCGTAGGAGTCGGCGTCGGCGTTATGCCCGCATGCTGGTACGCGCCGATGTCGAAGCCCGTCCCGGCCGTGCGCGGCTTGCCGTCGAGGTCGGTCGCAGGCGCATCCGCAGGCAGCGCCGCCGCGTTGGCCGGCGAAGTACTCGCCGGACGGTAGTCGCCGCCCCCGGTGCGCACGTAGTTGACGAACTGCGGTTCGGCCGCCACCGTGCCGACCGGCTGCAGGCCGTTGTTCAGCATGAAGGGCGTGCCGTTGCCGAAAATCAGATTGTTGCTGTAGCGATTGTTGAGGCCCGTGGAACCGACTTCCTGCACGCCGTACCTAGTGTTATCGTAAAGAATGTTGTTGCTGACTCGCGTGTGGTCGTTCGGCACGCTGCCGTTGTAGCCGCCGTTGCCGCTGACCACGATCCCGGTGGCGGCGTTGAACACCGTGTTGTTGACCACCACGACGTTGGTCGCGTCGTGCCACAGGCGGATGCCGGCGTCGCTGACCGCGTACACCAGGTTGTTATCGACCCGGCTGCCCGCCGTATTGATATAAATGCCGAGGTAGTTGGCGCAGCCGGCCGGCCCCACGTCGTGCACGACGTTCGCGCTGACATCGTTGGCGCTGCCCTTGTAGTAACTGTCCGAACCGATGCCGCCGCCGCTGGCGGCGCAGGGGACCGTGCGCGCGATGTGATGCACGTGGTTGTTGCGCACCGTGCTGTAAGAGCCGCCGGTGTACAGGCCCGTCAGCCATTTGGTGCCAGCCTGGGCGCCGCTGCCATCGACCTCGAAGCCCGCGATCTCCACGTGGCTGCCGCGATTATCCCAGGCCGCGGTGCTAGTGGAATTGGCGGGCGGCACGATTTTGGCGCCCCACGGCACTTCCGACACATAGCGGATGCGCGCTTCGGCGGTGCCGCTGGCATTGGTGCGAAATCCGCCGGCGTAAGTGCCCGGCAGCACGCGGACGGTGGTGCCCGGCGTTGCGGCCTGGGCCGCGCGGGCGATGGTCTTGAAGGGTGCCGCCTGCGTGCCCGCATTGGTATCGGCGCCGGTAGGTGACACATACAAGTCGAGCGGCGCGAAGGCGCCGTTATACGTGAGGGCTGACGTGAGGGCTGCGAACTGCGGCGCCGGAGTCGGGTTGCTGCCATTGCTGCTGGTACTACCGCCGCAAGCGGACAGCAACACGGCGACGCCGCCGCAGATGCTCGCGTTAAAGCGGAAATCCGACGCAAAACTGGATAGCTTGTTCATCAAAAGTTCCTCGCTCAATCAAGTAAATGAGCAAGGTTTGATCTGCGTCAAATGTTTAGGTTCAGTGTTTACTCAAGTAAATTCACCTGTGTAATCAAATGATCAAAATTATTTTCTTTAGGGAAACATAAAATGACAAAAACGCGGCGGGCCGGTGCCGGCCTGTCGCGTTTCTAGAGTGAAATTGATTAGAAGATGCTACCGTTGAGTGCGCTCGCCCCTGCGCGAGCCGCTCACTGTTCCAGTTGCGGCACCTGGGTGTACTTGAACTGATACGCGTAGCTGCCCACGCGCAAGGCCATATCATTGAACAACACACCCTGCGGCGTGATGCCGGCGTGGTTCAGGCGCTTGATCGACTCGGTGATTTCGACCGCGGTCGTCACCCCGGCCCGCGCCAGGATGAATACCGCCCCGGCATGCGCGCCGATCATCAGCGCGTCCGACACCGCCAGGATCGGCGGCGGATCGATCAGCACGATGTCGTAGCGGCTGCCGACCACCTCGAGCAAGTTGGAAAAATTTAGATGCTGCAAGAACTCCGAGCGATTCGGCGGCAGCGCGCCGGTCGGGATGACATCGAGATTGTCCAGCACGCCCCGATGAATCACCTCGTCGATCGTCTGCGCGCCGCCAATCGCCTGGGTCAATCCACGCTCGCGGCTGATCCCGAAATACCGGTGCAGGTGACCATTGCGCAAGTCTGCATCGATCAGCAACACGCGCTTGCCGCTGGCCGCCAGCACGGCGGCAAAATTGACCGACAGAAACGACTTGCCCATCGCCCTGCCCGGCCCCGCCAACATCACGATGTTGTTCTTCAAGGACGGCATCGTATACATCAATGCCGCGCGGAAACTGCGCAAGCTTTCGATGGCGATGTCTTCCGGCGCCACCTGCGCCAGGATCGGCAGCACATTGCCACCCCGCGCCCTGCGTTCCAGACGCTCCTGATGCGTGCTGTGAGGAATGCTGGCATACACGACGCGGGCGCCGAGGATGGTTTCGATGCGCTGCGGATTGTCGATCCCGCCCAGGAAGGCCTTGCGCGCAAACGCCAGCAGCACGCCCAGGAACAGGCCGGTGACCACCGCCAGCGCCACGATCAGCGGCCGGTTGGGCTTGAGCGCGCGTTCGGGCGCCATCGGCGCGTCGATCAGGCGCACATTGCTGACCCGGCCCACCGAAATCAGGCGCAATTGCTGAGCGGTATTCGACAGCGCCGTGTACAGATCGGTATTCACCTTGATCTCACGCAGCAGGCGCGATTCGTCCTGCTCGAGCACCGGCAAGGTGCGGATCCGCTTGGCCACTTCGGCAATCTCGGCCTCGACTTCGCGCCGCTGCTGCTTGATCCCCTGCACGATCGGATGGTTTTCCGTGAAGCGCTGCAGCAACTCGGTCTTCTTCTGCTCCAGTTCCAGGCGCCGCGTCTGCGCCGCAGCCGCCTGTTGCAGGCTGATACGCGCTTCTTCGCGCATATCGATGCTGCCCTTGCTGTTGCGGAAACCGTTGTACTTTTCCTCGGAGTCTTCCAGCTGGCGTTTGAGCGCAGGCAACTGCAAATTCAGGAACGCCAGCGATTTTTCCGCTTCCTCGGTCTTGCGCGCCAGGTTCTGGCGCATGTACTCGCGGCCGATTTCGCCCAGCAGGCTGTTGATGCGCTGCGCGTCCGGCCCCTGCAGGCGCACTTCGATGATGCCCGACTGCTTGCCCTGCTCGGTGATCACCAGCGCCGTCTGGATGCGTTCGATCGCAGCCAGGCGCGAGCTGCGCGTCAGGCGGAACTGCGCTCCCGGCAACGCGCTCAGGCGGTCGACCCGCAGCTCGAAAGCGGCCCCGGCCACCGTGGCGCGCAAGGTGGTGCCGACCACGCCTTCGTAGGCGGACGGCAAGCCGCCGCCGGACAGGTGATAGCGTCCGTTACCGGCTGCGGTCAGCGTGAAGGTGCGGTTGTACCAGGCCTCGGGCACCTCGAACACCGACACGTCCGCCTTTTCCGGCCCCCACACATAGCCGCCGCGCCCGAAAATGCCGGGTTCGGTCAGTTCGTTCGACTTGCGGTTGGCAAACCAGAAACCGACCACGGGGAAATACTTGGGCCGCACATCGACAAACAATTGCAGGTTGTCGACCGCGTGCGAAATAACCATGCGCGAGCGCAGCAGTTCCATTTCGGCAATGGCCGCCTTCTTGGTTTCAAACAGGGACGACACTTCGCTGAGGATGTTTTTTGACGCGTTCGGGCTTTCTTCCTCGACGTGGATCATCAGGTTCGCCTCGTACACCGGGCTGGCGACAAGCGCATACATGATCGCCAGCATGGTCACCACGGCGGTGACCGCGCCGATCAGCCAGCGGCTGTCGTACAGGATGTTGACGTAGCCCTGCAGGTCGATCTCGTGCGGCGCGGCTTCGTGCCCGGGCGGCGGCGCCGGCGGCGGCAGGCTGGGCACCGGCAAGGGCTTGGGGGCGGGCAATGGACGCAGGTCGTCGGCATAGTTCATATGAATGTCCTCAATGCAAGTTCAGGGGCGGCTGAGCGTGACCGCCTGCGTCAGTGCGCCGGGGAACAGCATGCTCACGCTGCGGTACCAGTTGGCCAGCGGCGAGGCTGCCACATAGATCAGGTCGCGCGGTTCGAGTTCGAAGGCCTCGGCCATCGCCAGCGCCCCGGCGCGGCGCGCGTCGAGCTGGTACACACGGGTGCCCTCGGGCGCGCGGCGCACCACATACACCTGGCGCGCGTCGCCGCTGAGCGGGCTGATGCCGCCCGACTCGCCCAGCGCCTCGCTCAGGGTCAGGCGCCCGTCGTGCATGGTCAGCGCCTTGGGCGTGATCACTTCGCCCGACACGAACACCTTGCTCTCGTCGCGCGAGTGAACCCGCACCACGTCGCCGGGCGCCAGCAGGATGCTGCCCGGATTGATGCCGCGCGCCACCAAGCCGCGCAAGCCGACCTGGTAGCGCGCGTGGCCGCGCTCGAGCACGATGCGGCTCTGGTCGGCGCTGGGCAGCATGCCGCCGGCGCGGTTGAGCGCCTCGACCAGGGTCATGGGAATATCGTTGATCGACTGCAAGCCCGGCAAGCGCACTTCGCCATCGACATACACGCGCTTGCTGCGGTAAGCCTGCACGCGCAAGGTGACCAGCGGCTTGGTGATGTAGTGCGCCAGGCGCTTGGTGAGCAGCGCGCGCGCCTGTTCCTCGGTCAGGCCGGCCAGGGTCAGCGCCCCGGCGAACGGAAACTGCACCCGCCCCTCGTGATCGACCACGAAGCCGGCCGGCGGCGGGGCGCCCGGGCTATGGGAGTCCACCGCCGTGGACGAGGCCGCAACGCCCTGCCCCGCCAGCTCCGGATGGTCCCACACCACGATCGAGAGAATGTCGCCGCTGCCGATCACGTACGGCGGCGGATTGCGCACCACCAGGTGCGCCAGGCTCTGGCTGCCGCGCTGGGCGCGCAAGGTTTTTTCGGCGTCGATCAATTGCTCTGTGATCAACTCGGTCGGCGGCACGGGGCCGCTGGCCGCGCCGGACAGCCTGGCGCCGGTGATGCGGTAACCGGCGCAGCCGGCCAGGGTGGCCAGCAACAGCAGCGCCGGCAGTGTCTTGGATAGGTAGGTTGGCATTTTCAGGGTGCTTATCAAGATAAACATTGTTCAGTCCAGAGTAAGTGAGCCCCACCGGCCCGGTCTTGCTCCACATCAAACCCCGTCCGCACGCATTTTTTTACAGCAGTGGCGACAGGAAAAACCCTTTTCTGGCAAGCTCGTGGTTAAATGCGAGCGACTAACTTTCTGTAAAAACAGACCATGCCCCACGCCTTTCCCCCTAAGCACAACTGTACGACCGACAACACCGACCTCGCGGCGATCCGCCACGCTAGCGACGAGCTGCGCGCCAGCGAAGCACGCTACCGTTCCCTGGTGCAGGCGAGCAGCGCCATCCTGTGGCTGGCGTCGGCCGCCGGGCGCCTGGAAGGGGAACAGGCGAGCTGGACTCTATTTACGGGCCAATCGAAGGAACAGTTCAACGGCTGGGGCTGGCTCGAAGCGATCCATCCCGACGACCGCGAGCGCACCGCCGCCGCCTGGCACGCCGCGTTGGCCACCAGCAGCATGTACCAGATCGAACACCGCCTGCGCCGCGCCGATGGCCAGCACCGCTATATGAATGCGCGCGCGGTGCCGATTTTCGACGCCGCCGGTGCGATCACCGAATGGGTCGGCATTCATATCGACGTCGATGAACGCAAGCGCGTCGAAGAGCGCCTGCGCCTGCTCGACGCCATGAGCCAGGCGACGCGCAACGCGGACGATTCCAAAACCATCATGGAGCTCACCACGCGCATGCTCGGCGAGCATCTGGGCGCCACGCGCTGCCCGTACGCCGACGTCGAAAGCGACAACGACCGCTTCACCATCCGCCACGACTGGACCGCGCCGGGCGCCGTCAGCACGGTCGGGGTGTACTCGCTCGACCTGTTCGGCGCGCGCGCCGCCAGCGACATGCGCGAAGGCCGCACGCTGCGCATCTGCGACGTCGACCGCGAGCTCGATGAAGCCGACGGCGCCGCCATGTTCAACGCCATCGGCTGCAAGGCAATCATCTGCTGCCCGCTGGTCAAGGAAGGCAAGCTGGTGGCCATGATGGCGGTGCACCAGGACTGTCCGCGCCAGTGGACCGCTCCCGAAGTGGCGCTGGTCGACCAGGCCGTGGAGCGTTCATGGGCCCACATCGAACGCGTGCGCGCCACCGAAGCGCTGCGCGAAGCCGACCGCCGCAAGACCGAATTCCTGGCGATCCTCGCGCACGAACTGCGCAACCCGCTGGCGCCCATCAGGAATGGCTTGCAGGTGATGCGCATGGCCGAACACGACCAGGCCACGGTGGCGCGCGTGCGCGACATGATGGAACGCCAGGTGACGCAGATGGTCACCCTGGTCAACGACCTGCTCGACATCGCCCGCATCACGCGCGGCAACCTGGAACTCAAACCAGTGCGGGTCGAGGTGCGCGAACTGGTGGCCAGCGCGGTCGAAACCAGCATGCCGCTGATCGACGCCAACCGCCACACGCTCTCGCTCGACATCGCGCCCGAGTCGCTGCCGCTCGACGCCGACCCGACCCGCATCGCCCAGGTGATCGGCAATGTACTCAATAACGCCGCCAAGTACACCCCGGCTGGCGGTCGCATCAATGTGCTGGCGTGGCGCGACGGCGCGCACGCGGTGCTCTCGATCCGCGACACCGGGATCGGCATTCCGCCCGAATCGGCGCTGACCGTGTTCGAGATGTTTTCGCAAGTGGGCGCCTCGCTCGACCGCGCCCAGGGCGGCCTTGGCATCGGCCTGTCGCTGGCGCGCCGGCTGGTCGAACTCCATCACGGCACGATTGAACTGGTGCGCGACGCGACCGTCAAAGGCAGCCGCTTCGACATCCGCCTGCCGCTCGCGCCCGACGTGGCGGCGCAGGCACCCGGCGCGGACACGTCCTGCGGCAGCGTCGCCAACGGCCTGCGCGTGCTGGTGGTGGACGACAATCAGGATGCCGCCGACATGCTGTCGGAACTGATGGAAATCATCGGCCATACCAGCCGCGTGGCCAACGACGGCGCGCGCGCACTGGCGCTGGCCGAACAGTTCCGGCCCGACGTGGCCTTCCTCGACATCGGCATGCCCGGCATGAATGGCTATGACGTGGCGCGCCGGCTGCGCGGCATGGCGCAGCTGGAACCGCTGGTGCTGGTGGCGCTGACCGGCTGGGGCGACGACAACGATCGCGCGCGCAGCAAGGAGGCCGGTTTCGACCATCACCTGATCAAACCGGCCAACCTGGAGGCGGTCGAACGGCTGTTGGCCGCGCTGGTGGAGCAACGCAAGGGCCAGGGTCCGGCCGGCAGGTGAGCGTGGCTGCGGCGCTTGCGCAAGCTGATGCAAGCGGCGGCCGACGCATCCGGGCGCATCGATTTAGATGAATCGCATCAACTTGTGACAGTCCAACAGGGCTGCATGGCGCATGCTGTTTCACCGTACCGGAGTATGAGCAGGATCGAAGCAGGCGCAGGAAGGCAATCTATCCTGAACCTCAGCCACTACTGGCTTGACTGCTTTCTCCGGAGGTTCTATGTTGCTTCTCACGCCATTCAAACATCTGCAGGCCGCCGTGCTGTTCGTCGCGGCGGCCGTTATGTTCATGCCGGATCAAGCGCACGCCGCCATACCCGCGTCGTGGTGCACCCACAGCAGCGCCCAGTGGCTCACGGGCGACGTGGATGGCGACGGCCGGCTCGACGCGGTCTGCCACGATAGAAGTACCGGCGTCAAGTGGGTTGCCCTGGCCGAGGCCACCGGCCTGGAAGAACGCTGGAGCAACACCACGATTGGCTTTTGCAGCCACGCCGGCGCGACGCTGTATATCGGCGACATCAACGGCGACCGCCGCGCCGACCTGCTGTGCAAAGACGCGAACCGGCTCTGGATCGACTACGCGGGCGCCGATTTTTACGGTGGCACCGACTTCTGGCTTGACACCAACTATTGCACGCATGCCGGCGCGCTCACCTTCCTCGCCGACCAGAACGGCGATGGGCGGGCCGATCTGGTCTGCCGGGACAGCGCGGGACACGTGTGGATCGACCTTGCCGATCCGGCCGGACGCTTCGCGGACACCGACCTCGAGGGCGTCCGGCCCGATTTCGAGCTTTTTAACATCACGCGGGCTTTAGGTGGCGGGTATATCCTACATGTCAGAAACAACGGAATCGTTGGCAACCTCGAGACGGCACGATGCACGCCAAGCACGAGGACGCACACCCTTTCCCGGCGCATGGAGGCCGGCGCGGTCGTCACGGTGATCTTCCCGTCAATCCCCAGGGACGCGGTCCCCACGTGCTCGGTTAGAGGCAGGGGCGTCAGTGGCGCGGCAGAACTGTTCATCTCGAACAACCAGTTGAGCAAGTTCGTACCGTAACCGTGCAGAAGGCGCATTTCCGCGCCTTCGCAACACGCGCTAGCGCACTTCTTCCATCAATTTGAGGTTGTCGCCGAACTGCCACACGCGGCGGATATCGATCACGTCGTAGCGCGCGGCGATATTCGGCGGGAACGGCGAGTAGCGCGCGTTCACGCGCACGATGCGCAGCACCGCTTCATCCATGTCGGCGCGGCCGCTCGAACGCAGGATCGTCACATCCTGCACGGTGCCGTCGCTGCGCACCGCCACGTTGACCATTGCGTGCGTGTGCTCCACATCGGCCCAGCCGCGCGGATAATTCGCGCTGCCATTGCGTTCGATTTTCTGGCGCCAGCTCTCGACGTACATACGCAAGGGCAGATCGCGTTCGGCCGCGCCGACGGCCACGCGGCGCTCGTCGCGCATCGGCGGCGGCGGCGTGCCGGAGAGGATATCAAGGCCCTTGACCATTTCCCGCGCGCGGTTCGACAGCTCGCTTCCCAGCAGGTTCTTGGGGATGACCGCCTTGCCGCCGGCGCCGCTGCCAGCGCCGGCGGCGGTGCCACCGGGTGGCGTATTGGCGGCCTGGGTGCCGCTGCCTTCGCGCCCGCGTTGCAGCGCCGCCTGGCGGGCGGATTCGGCGGCTTGCGCGGCCTGGTCGGCCTTTTTCTGGGCGGCTTGCTCGGCCAGTTTTTGCGCGGCTTGTTGTTCGGCCGCCTTCTGCGCTGCCTGCTGCTCGGCCGCGAGCTGTTCGGCGCGTTGACGCTCGGCCTTCGCCTGTTCCGCGCGCAGCTGCTCGACCTTTTGCTGATCCGCCTTTTGCTGGTCGGCGCGTAACTGCTCGGCCTTCTGTTGGTCGGCCTTCTGTTGGTCGGCCTTTTGCTGGTCGGCGCGCAGCTGCTCCGCCTTTTGTTGCTCCGCCTTCTGTTGCTCCGCCTTCTGTTGCTCCGCCTTCTGCTGCTCGGCCTTCTGCTGAAGCGCCAACTGCGCCGTTTTCTGCTGCTCGGCCCTGAGCACGCTGGCGCGCTCGCGCGCGGCGTTGGCCTCCACCTGCGCCTGCTGCGCCACGCGGGCCTGCTGCTCCTGTTGCTGCGCCGTCTCAGCGGCCGCGGCCTTCTCCTGCTGCTGGCGTGCCTGCAACTCGGCCAGCCTGCGCGCCTCCTCTTCCTTCTCCAGCTTGCGCTGCGCCGCCAGCCGCTCGGCTTCCTCCTCCGCGCGCCGGGTCTCGGCCAGCTGGGCTACGCGCGCCGCTTCCGCGACCTCGGCGGCGCTGGTCGCTTCGGTGCCATCGTCGGTGCCGTGCTGGGCTTCCTTGAGATCGATGGTTTTCTGCTCGGCCTCTTCCGGGCGCGGCATCGGCACCGCGAAATCGTTCACCACCGAATCCTGGACCATCACGCGCGAGTCCATCGCCAGCGCATCGGTGGCCGGCAATGGCGGGCTGATGCGCTTGGCCTTGCGCGGCTTGTCCTTCTTGACAGCCAAGCGCAGCGTGACGGGGGTGGGAACGGGCGCCGGAGTCGGCACCGGGTCGATCAGGCGCATGCCGCCGGTCGATGTTGCCGGCTTGTCGGGCTCGGGAAGGGGTGACGGCAAAGGCAGTGGCGCAAGCGGAGCGGGCGTATCCAGCGGCGGTACTGGCGTGGGCTGATCGGCGACATCGGCCAGGCGCACCTCGATCGGCGTGGCCGAGCCGGGCAAACCGAGCGCGGGAATGCCGAACTGAAGCGACAGAATCAAGCCATGCACCAGCAGCGAAACAAGCAGGGCGCCGCCCAGGCGCCGGCTGCCCTGATCCGGCGGCGAACGGCGCTGCCCTACCGCGCCAGGACGCATGCGACCATATCGTTACGCCCACCTGCCGCTGATGCCATACCTGCCCCTGCCCAAAATTCGTTAATAGCCCCCGAATTCTAAGCGAAAAGGCCCTTCCAATGAGAAATAATGCGTCGCGTGCACACCCCCGCCGCCGGTGCTGGGGTCAGGCGGCAAAGGCTGTCTCTGTTACCCCCCGGTGTCAGGTCTGACATTTACCCCCCGGTGTCAGGTCTGACATTCGGACACGAGTTCATCCACGGCCCCCCCCCGGTGTCAGGTCTCTTAAGAAACAACACCGCCGCCCCCTCCCGGCCACGGTGTTGTTCATGCGGTAGCCGGGGTAAGTGTCATGCCCAACTGTTCCGCGCGTTTTGCAAGATTGCGTAGCAGACGGTCCCGATACTGATGCTCGTATTGCTCCTGGCCCTGATCGGTGTATTCCTCGCCCCGGGTGAGCATGGTGTAGACGAGCCGTGCCAGTTTATGTGCCGCCGCAGTGACAGCCTTGGGTTTGTCCATTCGGGCGCATAGGCGGCGGTAGTAGGCGCCAAGTGCGGACCTGCTGGCTCGTAAAGAGGCCGCCGCCAGACGCAGCGCCTGTGCCGCCCGGTTGACGACGCGCTTGGTCTTTGCACTCAGAATCTTGCCACCGCTGATTTTTGTCCCCGGGCACAAGCCAAGCCAGCTGGTGAAGTGTCGCACGGTCGGAAAGCGCGTGAGGTCGGCGCCGGTTTCCGATACCACCGCCAGCGCGGTGGTAATGTTGATGCCGTCGATCCGCGTCAAGTCCACGCCGCACATCTGAAACAAGCGCGCACGCAGGTCGAACTCGGGCGCGTTGCGCGACCCCTTGCGCTTGCCGCTCTTTTCCGGCAACGCATCATGGCTCTGCAGAAGTCGCAACTGCTGGTCGACTTCGCGATCACAGTGCGCCAACTGGGTGCCGATGAAGTCGAACATCGCCACGCTCTGGCCCAAGTCGAACAAATATTCCCGACGCCAGTTGCCTTGCAGGCTGCGGGCGATCTCATCCTCACTGGCGTGAATGCGGCCGTTTTTCAGTGCCGCCAGGGTATGGCCATCGCGCTCGCCGGCAAGGATGGCGCGCACAATCAGCTGTCCCGTGACACCGGCGATGTCGGAGATGACATTGGCCAACTGGATATTCATCTGGGTCAACGCCTTCTGCATACGCTGAACCTGCCTGCCTTGCTCGCGCAACAGCCTGGCACGCTGGCGCCACAGCGAACGCAGCACACACCTCGTCGTCCGGACGGAATGCGCCGGCCAGCAAACCATAACTCATCAATTGCTGCAGCCACTGGCAGTCGAGCACGTCGGACTTGCGGCCGGAAACGTTCTTGACGTGGCGCGCATTGACCAGCAGCACCTTGAAACCGCGTGCTTCCAGTAGTTCGAACAGCGGTATCCAGTACGCGCCGGTCGATTCCATGGCGACGGTATCGACCCGACAGGCCGTGAGCCAGTCAGCCAGGGCATGCAGGTCTTGCGTAAAGCTGGGAAATTCGCGTACCGGATAGTCATCGCGATCAGGCGGTACCGCCACAAAATGGGCGGCATTGCCGATATCGATACCCGCAGCGTTCGGATAGGCAATCTCCAGGGAGCGATGCTGCCCGCTCGACTTGCCTGTCAATTTTCGGTTGCGTTCTGCCATCGTTAGCTCCATCATTCAGATTGGAATGGGGCGCTGCAGTGGAACGTCGTCGTGCTCACTCTCTTAAACGGGATAGCGGTGTCGGCGGTTCAAAGCGCCTACCCGCTTCACCAATGTCGATGAGGTATCCGGGACCACGCTGACATTCGGGCAATCGCACCATTGCTCTATCGGTCTTGCGCAGCGCCTCATTCCACTCTGCCACAAATACCCTATATTTGTTTCTTCGGCGCGATTTTCGGCGGCCCGCCGATTACTACGCTGACATTCGGACACGGCCTGGACAGCGTCGTGGATGAACTCGTGTCCGAATGTCAGACCTGACACCGGAGGTGACACCGGAGGTAGACACCGGCGGTAATAGCTGAGGCCGTGTCCGAATGTCAGACCTGACACCGGCGGTGGGGGAGTCAGGCGGCAAAGGCGGCCTCTGTTACCAGCGACGCTTGCGGCTGGTCGAGGAAGAAGCCTTGTGCGTACAGCGGCAAATCGGCAACGGCTTCCGCCGTGGCGATCGCCGGCGCCGTCTCGACCCGCTTGAAGATCAGCCGCACGCCAGCCGCCCGGGCCGCCTCCAGCAGCGGTTCGAGCGAGACCCCGCCCGACAGGTAGCGCGCGTCGAGCTTGATCGCGTGCGGCCTCTGCTCGGCCACCATCGCCTGCGCCTGCACCACCGAAGCCGCATTCAAGGCCAGCCGGAAGCCGTTGCGCCGGTAGTTGTCGGCCACGTAGTTGAGCAGCCATCCCTGCTGCGGCGTGGTGGCTGGCAGTTGCAGCACGATGCGCCCGACCGGCAAGTCCAGCGCGTCCAGGATGCGCTTGAAGGCGTGCCCGTGATTGCTGCTGACCGCACTGAGCAGACGGTCGTGCACATTCAGGTACAGGTCGCTGTGCCCGGCTTCGTCCTGGCGGAAGAAATTGATCGCGTGCAGCATGCGGCATAGCCGGTCGAGCTCGATCGATTCGTCGTCGCTGGCGGCGTGGTCGAGCAGTTTCCACAGCGAAAGCCCGGCATCGCCCGCCGAAGCACTGCGCGCCAGGCCTTCATAGGCGACGATGCGGCTGCTGCCGAGCGCGCGGATCGGCTGGAAGGCGCTCGTGATGGTGCAGTTGAAATACTTGCCCTGCGCGCGGCCCGCCGAGTCCAGCCACACGCTGCTGGCCGGACGGTCCGGGTCGGACAGGTGGGCCAGGTAAGTGTTCAAGGTAGGGAAAGGCATTACATGTCTCGCTGTAGGTAAAGGGGAAAGTCTAGTCGCGCCGCGCGCGCCGGCGAAGGAATCGTTTCGCCAATCGATATGCGGCCGGTGCATATCGACCCCAGGCGCTTATGCGCAAAATGCTTCTATCGAAACGCGAAAATAGTCGTTTGCAGATGCCCCCGGCGCGACTACGCTGGGGGCGACAGATGCAAAAAGGAAGCGACGCCCATGTGTGAATTACTCGGAATGAACAGCAGCAAGCCAGCGGCGCTGAACTTCAGCTTCGCCGGTTTCAGCGAGCGCGGCGGGCGCACCGGCGTGCATCGCGACGGCTGGGGCATCGCCTTTCACGAGCCGTCCGGCTGCCGCCTGATCATCGACGACCGCCCGTCCATCGACTCGCCCCTGGCGCTGGCGCTCAAGCACAATCCGGTCAAGGCGAAGAATGTGGTGGCGCATATCCGCAAGGCCACCCAGGGCGAGGTGGCGCCGCAGAACAGCCATCCATTTACCCGCGTGCTGTGGGGCACGACCTGGTCGTTCGCCCATAACGGCGACCTGAGCACGTTCAAGCCGGCGCCCGATCCGCATTTCGTCCCGGCCGGCGAAACCGACAGCGAGCGCGCCTTTTGCTATCTGCTGGCCGGGCTGCGGCGCCGCTTTCCGGTCCAGCCGCCGTCGCGCGCGGCGCTCTTTACAGCGGTGCACACCATGGCGGCGGTGATCGCGCGCCACGGCACCTTCAATTTCATTTTATCGAATGGCGACTTTTTACTGGCGCATTGCTCGACCCAGCTGCATTACGTGGTGCGCGCCTATCCGTTCGCCAGCGCCAGCCTGGTCGATTGCGACCTGCAGATCGATTTTCGCCAGCATAACCACCTGGACGACCAGATCGTCGTGATCGCCACCCTGCCCCTGACCACCGGCGAACAGTGGCACCGCTTCGCGCCGGGCGAGCTGAAATTGTTCGCTTGCGGCGCGCCGCAAGCGATCCACCCCGGTCCCGGCAGCGACAGCGGCAGCAAGCCGCTGCGCCTGTTAATGAGTTACTGAAACACCCCTCCCCACCCACGAAAGGAACAGCATGGCTATCTCGGAAATCAACGTACGCAATCAGTTCAGGGGCAAGATCAAGGAAATCATCGCCGGCCCGGTGGTGTCCGAGGTCGATGTCGAAACCGCGCACGGCATCGTCACCTCGGTCATCACCAGCCGCTCGATCCAGGACCTGGACCTGAAGGTCGGCAGCGAGGTCATCGCCCTGGTCAAATCGACGGAGGTGTCCATCGCCAAGATCCAATAAGCCGCTGCGCCCTTGCCGGCGACGGCAAGGTATGATGGCGGCATGAAGAATGGTTTTGCGCTGCTGTCGTCCCTCTGTTCCATTGCACTGGCGCTGCCCGCGGGCGGCGCCGAACTCGTCTTTGGCGTGTCCACCGGCAGCGCCATGCCGATGACCCGTTTCCAGGGCATCGAGCTAACCGGCGGCCTGCTCAAGGATGTCGGCGACGCCCTGGCGGGCGAGCTGAACCTGCGCCCGCGCTACCTGACCTTGCCGCGCAAGCGGGTCGAGGCCGCGCTGGCCGACGGCACGGTCGACCTGCTGTGCGACCTGCGTCCCGAATGGCTCGACGGCCAGCGCTGGCAATGGTCGAACCCGGTCTTTTCCAACAAGATGATCATCGTCGGGCGCATCGATACGGCGCCGCTGGGCAACTTGCGCGAGCTGGCCGGCGCGCGCACCGGCACCATCACCGGCTACCGCTACCCTGTGCTCGATCATGAACTGGGGCCGCAGTTCGTGCGCGACGACGCCGTCAGCGACGACCTGAACCTGCGCAAGCTGCTGCGCCGCCGCTTCGATTACATGCTCACCAATTCCCTGTATTACGATTACCAGCGGCGCGCCCACGCCGAACGCGCACGCCTGAGCCGTACGGTGCTGGCCATCGAACCGTTCGATACCTACTGCGCGCTGCCGCCCGGCGGCAAGCTGACCTTGGCGCAAATGAACCGCGCCCTGCTGGCGCTGCGCAAGAATGGCCGGATGCACACCATCCTGGAGAGCTACCAGCCCGCCAACTGAGCTGTTCAGGCCGCTTGTGCAGGATCAAAGCCGCGCACCCGACCGCCTTTAGTATGGGTAAACCTCCACCACGCGCAGGCCAGCCATGCAAGCCCATCCTCCGTGCGCCCCGTCCGCCGATTTCGACAGTAACTATTTCCGACAGGCGCTGTCGCAGTTCGCCTCCGGCGTGACCATCAACTCCTTCAACCCGGTCTCGCCCGATCCGCGGCTGGCGCTGTGGAGCGTGGCGCGCTTCGAATGCCGTTCGCGCAGCCGCTACGTGGAAGGCGACCATATGATTTTCGTCGGCGCGGTCGCGCGCTGCCAGTTTCATCCGCACCGGTCGCTCGGTTTTCACCGCAGCCGGTTTATCGCCCTCAGCTGATCCGGTGCCGCCATGAACCACAATCTGCTCACCTTCGTCAACCACGCCTGCTTTCATGTCGCCAACGAGCATACCGTGCTGCTGGCCGATCCCTGGGTCGAAGGCCCGGTTTTCAACAATGGCTGGAGCCTGCTCGACGACAGCACGTCCAACGCGGCATTGATCGCTGAACTGGCCGCGGGGAAGCGCAACACCTTCATCTGGTTTTCGCAAGAGCATCCCGACCATTTTTCGGTGCCCTTCGTCAAGCGGCTCAAGCGCGATTTTGCCGGCAAGGTCACCATGCTGTTCCAGGAAACCAAGGACAAGCGCGTGGTCAACTTTTTGCGCGACAATGGCTTCGATGTCATCGAATGCCAGCCCGGCATTCCGGTCGCGCTCGATGGCGAGATGCGCATCACCGTGTTTCCGCATGCCGATGGCGATGCGTATTGCCTGATCAGCTCGGGCGGGCGTCACGTGCTCAACATCAACGACTGCGCCTTGAACAGCGCCGCCCAGTGCGCGCAGGTCAAGGCCAGCATCGCGCTGCTGTGCGAGCGGGTCGATGTCTTGATGACCGGGTTTGGTTACGCCAACTGGGTCGGCAATCCCTTCCAGGCCGAACTGCGCTGCGCCGCCGCGGCCGAAAAGCTGCACCGCATCAAGCTGCAGATCGCCGCTTTCGCGCCCAGGATTACGGTGCCGTTCGCCTCGTTCGTGTCGTTTTCGCACATCGACAACTGCTATATGAACGATCACCAGAACACGCCGCAGCGCCTGGCGCAGTGGGCGCGCCTGTCGCGCGCAACCGATTCGGTGCGCTTTTTGCAGCCGCGCGACACCATCGCGCTGGGCGTGGACACCGCCGAAAGCCTGGCCTGGGCCAGCGATGCGGCCGTCGAGCACTGGGAACGGCTGCTCGGCGTGCCGTGCGAACTGTTGCCGTCCGAAGCGCCGGCCACCCCGGCCCAGGTGCGCGCCGCCGCCGACAACTACCGCAAGGGCGTCAACGCCAACTTGCTGGGGCTGCCTTGCCTGCTGGAACTGGTCGGATTGATCCAGCCGCTGGTGATCCGCATTCCCGACATCGCCCTGACCATCCGCGTCTCTTACCTGCGCGGCTGCACCCAGTTGCACGACGACGAACTGGCCGATATCTCCATGACCTCGCCCAGCGCGGTGTTCCTGTTCGCCAATGAATATGGCTTCAACACCACCCGCGTCAACGCCCGCTTCCGGCTCGGCGAGAGCGGCGCGCTGCAGCGTTTCAGCCGCTTTTTCATGCCGCAGAACCTGGGCCGGCAAGGCTACGGCGTGCAGCATCCGCTGGCTACGGTGCGCTATCTGCTGGGCAGCCTGATGGCCCGCCTGGGCCGGCGCCTGGCAGCCATGCAGCGACGACTTGCGAAGTAGACCACTGAATGACCCGCCTCCCCCGCGTGGGCGCCTGCGCGGGGGAGACGGTTTGCCGACGGAGCGCGTCCTCCTGCCCTTGTGATTCGCATCCGCCCCCATCTCCACTATTTTGGCCCGAGCACCTTGCGCGATTGGTCAGACCACTTTAGAATGGCCTGACCAAAAGATGTGCAGGCCGCCATGCTCAAGAAAGTCACACCCGCTCCCGACAACGCCCTCGCGCACGAACCGCGGCTGTACCGCATCGTCGCCGGACGCATCGAGGAACTGATCCGCGAACAGGGAATCGGCGCCGGCGAACGCTTGCCGCCCGAACGCGAGATGGCAAGCCGCCTGGCCGTCAGCCGCGCTTCCCTGCGCGAAGCCCTGATCGCGCTCGAACTGCGCGGCGTGGTCGACGTGCGCGGCGGCTCCGGCGTCTACGTCAGCCGCGTCGAGCTTCCCCGCCACGAGCTTGACGAAGCCGGCCCCGGCCCCTTCGAAGTGCTGGCCGCGCGCCGCCTGGTCGAAGCCGAGGTGTGCGCCAGCGCCGCCCGCATGGCCAGCGACAGCGCCATCGAGGCCATCCGCAGCGCCGTCGTCGAGATGGAACGCCAGCACGACAATTACAGCAGCAACGAAAAGCTCGACCGCGACTTTCACCTGTCGATCGCGCGCGCCACCGGCAACAGCGCCATGGTCGGCGCGGTCGACCACCTGTGGAAGCAGCGCGGCCGCCTCTGGCACAAGCTCAAGGAACATTTCCAGACCGAAGAATTGCGCCAGGCCACTTTGCTCGATCACCGCCGCATCCTCGACGCCATCGTCGCCCACGATCCGGCCGAAGCGCACGCGGCCATGCGCGCCCACCTGGAACGGGTGACGCGCACCTTTTCGCGAGGATAAGCACCGACCTCTATATGTATCAGTGGAGAGCAGGCGCGCAGAACGCCGCACCGTACGAGCAAGCCATGAGCAAGCCATGAGCAAACCATGAGCAAACCATTATTGACCATGTCGACCCCGGCTCGCGCCTTCGTCGCCATGGCACAGGATACGCGAGGTGTCCTGACCAGCTTTCCGCGCCATCGCCGGGAGCGTTTAATGTCAAACAATAATCCGCAGGAGACCGTCTCACATGAACAAGCACACCAGCTCGATCCACTCGAAACTCGTATTGTCGTCCATCACCCTTGCGGTGCTGACGGTGATGAACCAGGCCGCGGCCCAACAGCTTGACGCGGGCATGCAGCGCATCGAAGTGACCGGGTCGAGCATCAAGCGCCTTGCCACCGAGATGGCCCTGCCGGTCTCGACCATCAAAGCCGAGGAATTCACCAAGCGCGGTATGACCAGCCTGGCCGATGTGATGATGGCGCTGCCGCAATCGAACTCGCTGGCCCCGTCCAACGCCGGTTCCGGCACCAACATCAACCTGCGCGGCCTGGGCGTGAACCGCACCCTGGTGCTGCTCAACGGCCGCCGCCTGGCCAATGAGGCGATCGCCGACGGCTACGCCAACCTCGACGTCATCCCGATGAGTTCCCTGCTGCGGGTCGAAATCCTGCGCGACGGCGCCTCCTCCATCTACGGCTCGGACGCCATCGGCGGCGTGGTCAACTTCATCACCAAAAACAGCGTCGAAGGCGGCTCCATCACCGCCCAGTACGTGCAGCCCGAAAAATCGGGCGGCGGCGACGAGCAGCGCGTCTCGGCCACCTTCGGCAAGGGCAACCTGGCCACCGACGGCTGGAATCTGTACGGCACCATCGACGGCCGCCAGCGCAGCCGCCTGGCCGCACGCGACCGCGCCGAACTGAGCTCGCCCGAACTGCTGGCGGGCATCGGCCGCGCCCAGACCCTGGCCACCGGCGGCTACGCCAGCCCGGCCAACTTCACCACCGCCACCAACAAGACCGCCGCCAACCCGTACTACAAGTCCGGCTGCGCCGCGCCGTACTCGATCCAGGGCGCCAAGAACACCTGCGTCATCGACAACAACGAGTATGGCACCGCCCTGCACGAAACCGAGCAGCTGACCTTCTACGCGCGCGGCACCAGGCAGTTCTCGGACGACCACACGCTGAGCCTGGACTACATGCGCGGCGAGTCGAGCATTTACTCGGCCCGCAATCCGACCCAGAGCGTCGCCGCCAAGGGCGTCAGCGCGCGCGTGCCGGCCAGCAGCAAGTGGTATCCGGGCGGCGCCGGCGGCGTGCCGGCGGTGGCCGGGCTGAAAGGCGAACCGCTGATCGTGACCTGGAGCGTGGCCGACCTGGGACTGGCCAGCAACAAGGACGTGCAGCTGAACCAGCGCCTGGCGCTGGTCGATGAAGGCAAGATCGGCGAGTGGGATTACAAAGCCGGCCTGGTCTACGGCCACAGCAACCGCAAGAACTACTACAACACCGGCTATGTCAGCGGCCCCGGCCTGAACGCGGGCCTGGCCAGCGGCGTGCTCAACCCGTTCGGCCTGCAGGATGAAGCCGGCAAGGGTTACCTGCGCGACATCTCGGTCGACGGCCAACTGAACCGCGATTCGACCAGCACCTTCGCAGGGTTCGACGCCACCGCCAGCCGCACCCTGATGCAACTGCCGGGCGGCTCGCTGGCGATGGCGGTCGGCATCGACATCCACCGCGACACCACCGAAGATACGCGCCTGGGCATCACCAACGAAGTAAGCTACGCCAACGCCTCGTCCTCGCATGGCGACGGCGCGCGCAATGTGTCGGCCCTGTACGCCGAGCTCGATATTCCGATCAGCAAGCAACTGACCGTCAACCTGGCCGCGCGCGACGATTATTTCAGCGACTTCGGCAACACCTTCAACCCGAAGGCGAGCTTTCGCTACGAGCCGTCGAAAACCCTGATGTTCCGTGGTTCGGCCAATACGGGCTTCCGCGCGCCGACCCTGTTCGACCGCTACGGCTACCGCCTGCCTGGCGCCAACGGCAACACCTCCGGCAAATGGGACGATCCGGCCCTGTGCCCTGGCGGCAAACCGGGCGTGGCCGGCAGCGGCACCGCCGTGGCGGGCGCTGTCTCGTCCGAAGTGTGCAACGTGGCCTTGCCCAAGCAGACCGGCAGCAACGACCAGCTGACCCCGGAAACCTCGCGCGGCTGGACCCTCGGCATGGTGGTCGAGCCGGTCAAGAACCTGACCGTCTCGCTCGACTACTGGAACATCCGCATGAAAAACATGCTGGCCAACCTGCCCGAGCAAGTCTACTTCCAGGACCCGGCCAAGTACAAAGACCTGTTCGTGCGCAATCCGGATGGCACCCTGGCCTACATCAAGAACGTGACGATGAACCTGGGCGGCCAGAAAACCGCCGGCATCGACCTCACCGCCAACTACGCGCTGCCGCGGATCGACATCGGCGAGTTCAAGTTCCAGCTCGACGGCACCTACCTGACCCAGTTCGACAACCAGCTCGAAAAAGACAGCGCCTTTGTGTCCAACGTCGGCCGCTTCGGCCTGGCCAGCAACGGCACCACCAGCAGCTTCCCGATCATCACCTATCGCTGGAAGCACACCTTGTCGACCAGCTGGAAGCGCGGCCACTACAGCGCGCAGCTGACCCAGAACTACAACTCGCACTATGACGACCAGAACCTGGTGGCGGCCGAATACCATCGCGAAATCAAGCCGTACTCGGTGTGGAACCTGACCGGCACGTATACCGGCTTCAAGAACATCAGCATCGTGGCCGGCATCACCAATATGTTCGATGAAAACCCGCCGGTCACCAACCACAGCGGCTACACCTTCGGCTACCTGAGCAGCGCGGCCAACCCGATCGGTCGCTCGTACAATCTGCGCATGACTTACAACTTCTGACGTACAACTTTTGATACAACAGGCACCTTCATGAACAAGCATTCGATTGATACCCGGCGCCGCGCCCTCCTGCGCGGCGCCGGGGCCGCCGGCCTGGCCCTGGGCGGCGGCGCCATGTCGCTGCCGGCCATGGCCGACGAGAAGCCAGCCGACCCATGGCAACAGGCGCAAGCCATTGCCGCGCGCTTCAAGACGCCGCTGGTATTTCGCAAGCAGGATTTCCCGATCACCGCGCACGGCGCCAAGCCCTGCAAGGTGAGCACCGTGAAAGGTTTTATCGGCCATCATGAGCCGGGCATGGTCAGCACGCCGGCCGCCGGCGCGCACGATTGCTATCCGGCCATTGCGGCCGCGATTGCCGCCTGCGCCAGGGCGGGCGGCGGGCGCGTGGTGATTCCCGCCGGCGCCTGGCTGTGCAAAGGCCCCATCGTGCTGCGCTCGAACGTGCATGTGCACCTCAAATCGGGGGCGCATGTGTTCTTCAGCAATGATCCGGACGATTTCGCCAAATACGGCGAGGTCGATTGCGGCCCCAACGGCAAGCTGACCCTGTCGCGCTGGCAGAGCAACGATTGCCTGAACTATTCGCCGCTGGTGTATGCGCACAAGCAAAACAACATCGCCCTGACCGGCGAAGACTGGACCAGCATTCTCGACGGCCAGGGCGGCGTGCCGCTGAACGGCGGCGACTGCTGGTGGGACTGGAAGAACAAGCGCAGCGGCGCCAGGGAACTGGCCTCGCAGGTGGCGGTCAATCCGGCCAATCCGCCCAGCATCCTGACGGTGGCGCCGGACCTGAGCCCAAGCCAGGTTAAGCTGATCGAAGGCGATTCGAGCCGCTGGCGCAACGACGAATCCTACCTGCCCTCGCTGTCGGAAGCGGGCGTAGCGGTCGGCAAGCGCGTGTTCGGGCGCGGCCATTACCTGCGTCCGTGCATGATTGAGTTCATCGGCTGCGACAAGATGCTGCTCAAGGGCTACCAGGTCAACCAGGCGCCGTTCTGGCTGCACCACCCGGTGGCCTGCCGCGACCTCGAAATCCGCAAGGTCCACATGGACAGCATGGGACCGAACAGCGACGGTTTCGACCCGGAAGCGTGCGACAACGTGCTGGTGGAAGACTGCACCTTCAACACCGGTGACGATTGCATCGCGATCAAGGCCGGCAAGAATCTCGACACGCAGTTCGGGCCGACCCAGAACGTGCTGATCCAGAAGTGCATCATGAACAGCGGCCACGGCGGCGTGACCCTGGGCAGCGAAATGTCGGGCGGCATCGAGCATGTGTACGCGCAGGATATCGAGTTCCGCAATGTGAACTGGGCCACCAGCCCGCTGAGCACGGCGATCCGCATGAAGACGAATATGAACCGTGGCGGCTTCCTGAAGCATTTTTACGTGCGCAACGTGACGATTCCAAACGGGGTGCAGACCACGCCGCAGTACTACAACCCTCTGCCGGGCTCGCCGATCGCCCCCAACACCGTGTCGTCCTCGGCCGGCGCGGTGATCACCATCGATTGCGATTACGCACCGACCGCCGACAACGTGCGCACGCGCCCGCCGGTGGTGTCCAACGTACACATTTCGAACGTCAAGGTCGGCAACGTCAAGACCCGCGCCGGCACGTATTCGTGCTTCCAGGCCATCATGCTGCTCGGGCCTGTCGCTTTCGATTACAACGGCGACGATCCGTCCAAGATCGTGCCGATCACCGACATCACGATCACCGACTGCGACTTCGGCACCCCGGCCAATGCCGACAAGCCCTGGTTCGCCTACAACGTGAAGTCGGCAAAACTGACAAACGTGACCATCGCCGGCAAGGTGATCAACACCACCGTGACGGCGTAGTTCAACAAGTTTTTGATGAGGTACTGACGATGTAGCCTGCTGTTTCACTTATTGGACGACAAAAAAATGAAAACAAGAAAAATGTTGGAGACACTCGCGGTCGTGGCATTGACCGCGGGACAAGCACAGGCGGCAGTTTTGCCGCTGCAACACACCACCATCAGCGCGACCTACAACGGGTCGGCTGATGGCATGCTGGGGCTGGACCAGCAGTTCGCCCCGGTTCCGGGGTCGAACGTCACGGCCATCGACCCTACCGGCGCCGGCGGCGTCGAATTCCTCAGTGCCGACTTCCTGTTCGGCATCGACTTCGCCGAAGACGGCTTGATGACGGTCTATAACAATGGCCCGGTGCAAGCGGGCGCGTACAGCATGCGCTTCGATTTCGGCGCCAGCCTGGGCGCACCGTTGACGCGCTTCACCTTGCAGGGCAGCGCGGCCATCGGCGGCCTGCCCATCCTGAACCTGATCGACGGCCACACCATCGGCCTGGACCTCTCCGCGCTCGACTGGGGCGGCGGCTTCGCCAGCTTCAGCGCGCGCCTGGAAGCGGCGCCCTCGCCCGTGCCCGAACCAGCAAGCGTCACCTTGATGCTGGCCGGCCTTGCCGCCTTCGCCCTGATGCGCCGCCGCGCCCCCACAGCCTAAGTAAGTGCGCATAAATTCTTGTCATTTCCAGCTTCCATAAGCGGCGCCTTGCTGCGTTGCCCACCGCTAGCAGTGCTCGCACTGCGTCGCGGCGTGCGCCTTGCCAGGCATCCGCTTCTGTTCGCTATAAATGACAATAATTTCTGCACACTTACTTAGTCACCGGAGAATCCAATGAAAGAAGCACCTATCAGGGCTGCGCTCAGCGCCGCCCTGCTGACGGCGTTCACCTGGAGCCAGGCCCATGCCGCCGTCGACCCTGCACGCCAGACAGCGCCCGCCGATGGCTGGGCCAGCCAGTCTGGGGGCACCGTAGGCGGAGCCAACGCCGTGCCCGAGCAAATCTACACGGTGGCAGACCGCGCCCAGCTCCTGGCCGCCCTGCGCAACGGCGGCAACAGCAGCAAGATCATCAAGCTGACCGGCATGATCGACATGAGCGGCGGCGTGCCTTACGCCAGCACCGGCGAGCAGGCCGCGCGCGGCGCCATTCGCCTCGGCAGCAACACTACCCTGATCGGCGCCGGGGCCACGGCCGGCATCGTCAATGGCCATATCGCCGTGCAGAACGTGGAACAGGTGATCATCCGCAACCTGAAGATCATGAACCCGTGCGACGTCGGCCCCATCTGGGACCCGCTCGACGGCGCCGCCGGTAACTGGAACTCGGCCTACGACGCGATCGGCGTATCGGGCTCGCATCATGTCTGGATCGACCACAACAGCTTTACCGACGCGCCGCTGACCGACGACCTGCAAGTCATCGAAAACGGCAAGCACAAGCAATGCCACGACGGCGCGGTCGACATCACCAACGCCTCCGACCTGGTGACGGTGTCGTACAACCACTTCGGCCAGCACAACAAGAACAACCTGATCGGTTCGAGCGACACCGCCACCGCCGACGAAGGCAAGTTGCGCGTCACTTTCAGCAACAATGTGTACGCCGATGTCACCCAGCGCTCGCCACGGGTGCGCTTCGGCATGGTCCATCTGTTCAACAATTACTACATGGGCAGCAAGGCGGCGCCGGCGTATCCGCACGCCTACAGCGTGGGCATCGGCCAGAACGCCAAGATCCGCTCGGACAACAACGTCTTCGCCATCGCCGGCGCGAGCACCTGCGCCGATATCGTCTCGGCGCCCGGTGGCAGCGGCGGCGCCTTCAGCGACACCGGCTCGCTGCTCAATGGCGCGGCGCTGCCGGCGTGCGCGCTCGCCCCTTCCGGCTGGAACCCGCCATATCCGTTCACGCCACGCCCGCCAGCCCTGGTCAAGGCCAACGCCCTGGCGCAGGCCGGCGGCGGCAAGCTCAGCACCAGCATCACGGGTACTGGCGACACCAGCACCGACACCGTGCCGACCCTGTCCTGCCCGGCCACCGGCCTGTATTTCTGCGACGACTTCCAGGATGGATCGAGCGCGCGCTGGAGCTTGCTGCCGCTGCCCGGCCCGAACGGCGCCTTCAGCGTGCAGGCGGACGCTTCGGGCACCAGCAACAAGGTGCTGCAATACACGGCGGCCAGCAGCGGCGGCATCCTGGCGCTGGTCAAGCCGGATGCGTTCAAGGGCGTGCCCTCGGGCGACTATGTCGTCGAGGCGCGCATCCGACCGCTGACCAACAGCACCACCGGCAACAAGCAGTTGTACCTGATCACGCGCTATGTCGATCCGGCCAACTGGTACGGCGCCGGCCTGAACGTGCAAAACGCCAGCACCAGCACACAGGTCGAGCTCGCGCGCATGCTTGGCAACAGCTTGAGCAAGATCAAGCAAAGCAAGCGCGCCATCGCCATGGACGCGCAGTTCTACACCGTGCGTTTCGAGATGATCGGCAGCACCCTGACCTTGTATCTCGATGGCGAAAACCTCGGCTCGGTGAGCGACAGCAGCTTCGCCGCGCGCGGCCTGATCGGCCTGTACACGACCAACAAGTCGTTCCAGATCGACGATGTGCGGGTCGGCGATCCGCGGATGAAACCGGTGCAACTAACGCTCGCTCCCCACCCGCTGGCGTACACGGCCGAGGCGGGCGATCCTCCGCTGCTCATCAACGTGGGCGCGAAAAAAGGCGACGGCAGCGTCGATACCTTCACGGTGGAGTCGAGCAGGCCTGGCGTGGTGGGCGTTGCCAGCGACGGCGCCACGGTCACCTTGACCCCGCTGGCGGCCGGCAGCGCCAAAATCATCTTCACCAGCGGCGCCGATCCGACCCTGACGCGCAGCATCAGCGCGACCATCGCGCCGGGCTTCGTGCAGCCGACCCAGACCTATCGCCTGGACGGCGCCAGCTTCCCGCCCGCCGGCGCCGTCGACGAGGCCATCGACAGCCCGCTCACCCTGACCTTCGACAACGCGCCGACCCTGGGTAGCGGCGGCACCATCCGCATCTTCCGCAAGAGCGACGATGCGCTGGTCGACGTGATCCGCCCGGCCGACGACATCGACACGATCGGCCATGCCGGCCAGGACCGCTTGCGGCGCGTGCGCTATGCGCCGGTGCACATCCACGGCAACACGGTGAGCATCAAGCCGCACAACAACCGCCTCGCCTACGGCAGCGCTTACTACGTGGCCATCGCCGACGGCGTGTTCAACGGCGCCACCTTGGGCGGCACGCCGTTTCGCGGCATCGGCAAGGCGGGCGGCTGGAGCTTTACGACCAGGGCCGGCGCGCCGGCCAGCGCCAGCCTCGTCGTGGATGACGACGGCCCGGCCGACTTCCGCACCGTGCAAGGCGCGCTCAACCACGCAACCAGCGCCTTCGCCAGGGCCGAGCCGGTGACCATCAGCGTGCGCAACGGCAGCTACGAAGAATTGCTGTACCTGCGCGGCAAGGACAACGTGAGCATCAAGGGCGAAAGCCGCGACGGCGTGCTGATCCACTACACCAACCACGACAGCCTCAACCCCGGCACCGGCGCGAGCGAAGCGCCGGGAGGCAGCGGCGCACCGCTGGGCGGGCGCCCGGTGTTGCTGGTGGAAGCGGCCGACATGGTCACGCTCGATAACCTGACCCTGAAAAACACCACCCTGCGCTCACCGGCCATCTCGGCGCAGGCCGAAACGCTGTACTTCAACAGCGACGCTCGCCTGGTGGCCACCAACGCCGCCTTCTTCAGCGAACAGGACACGCTCAACCTGAAAGGCTACGCCTGGTTCTACCGCTCGCTGGTGGCCGGCAACGTCGACTTCATCTGGGGCGGCGCGCGCGCGGCCCTGTTCGAAGAAAGCGAGATCCGCAGCGTCGGCGACAGCACCAGCGCCGGCAGTGGCGGTTACGTGTTGCAGGCGCGCGTGCCGAACGCGGGCGACAAAGGCTTCGTTTTCCTGGGCAGCAGCCTGACCCACGGCCCCGGCCCCGGTCCCCTGCACGGCGACGTTCCCAACGGCGCCACGTGGCTCGCGCGCAGTCCCGGCGGCACGGCCAGCTGGGACAACATCGCCTTCATCAACTGCAAGATGGACGCGCACGTGGCCCCGGCCGGTTGGGCCGGCCCTGGCGTGAACGGCCAGCCGGCGCCCAATCCGGTGCAGCCGAACGCGCTGTCGGGCTGGCGCGAGTTCGGCACCACCGACTTGCAGGGCGCGCCCCTGGACCTGTCGGCGCGGGTCGGCGGCTACCTGCTGAGCGAAGAGGGAGTGGCGGCCGGGTTTGCCACGCGCGCCAAGGTATTTTCCGCCTGGAACAACGGGCTCGGCTGGAATCCTTAGAACGCATGGGGAGCGCCGCGTCAAGTAGCGTTCCCCGAATCCAACAGTAAAGAAATACTAATAGGAATCTTGATCGTAAAGACATGCTAAGCTTAATGGGATGCAATGCCTGGGCGACTCCGCTCGCGCTGGCATGTCCTCCCGGAAGAGTTATCATGAAGATTCGGTCCTTCCTTGCCTTGATGATCGTGGCGGCGCTGGCGCCGGTGATTTTGTTTTCCACCGTCCCGATGAGCCGCCTGATCCAGGCCGAGCGCGACGCCGCCGTGCTGTCCATGAAACTGGCGGCGCGCGCCACCTCGATCGCCGTCGATGGCCAGTGGCACCAGGCGATCGGCCTGATTCGAGGTCTCAGCAGTTCGAACAAACTCGAAGCCGGGCAAATCGCCCAGTTCGGCATCAAGGCGCGCACCATGGCCGGCAACGACGGCGCCTGGATCGAGCTGCTCGACGACAGCGGGCAGTTGCTCGTCGACACCACCCGCCCGCCGGATGCAAGCCTGCCCGACACCCGCGCCAGGGAGCGCGCCCGCGTCGAGCGCATGCTCTCGAGCGCGGCGTATGCCATCTCCGACCTGTTGCCGGGCAAATTGCCCGAGAACTACGTCGTCAAAGTCGACTTTCCGGTGTTCCTCGACAACGGCGTGCGCTACGTGCTCGGCTATGGCTTCGACGTCGACGACCTGCTGCGCGCCCTGCCCGCGCCGGACGCCGAGGGCACCACCTTCAGCGTGTACGACCGTCAGGGCCGCCTGTTGGCCAGCAACGGCAAGCACGCGGCCGTGGGCAGCCTGGCGCCGCCGCCGCTGCTGGTCGCGATCCGCCTGCGCGAGAACGGGCTGGTGACCACGGCGGACGGACGCTACGCGATGCTGACCGTGTCCACCGTGTCGGGCTGGTGGGTGGCGATGTCGTCCCCGCGCGCCACGATCGATGGCACCGCGCGCCGCACGGTGCTCTATTCGGTGTCGGGGCTGCTCATCGCCCTGCTGCTGGCCGGCGCCGCCGCCCTGCTGTTCAGCGCGCGCGTGACCCGGGCGATTGCCCGCACCGGCGAGGCGGCGCGCGCGATGGTGAGCGGGCCGACCCGGCTGCCGCTGTACTCGGGCATCACGGAAGTCGACCGGCTCGACCAGAACGTGTACCTGGGCGCCCACCTGCTGGCGAGCGCCTCGGCCGAGCGCGAACGTCTCTTGTTCGAAGCGCAGCAGGCGCGCGAAATCGCCGAGGGTCAGAACCGCTCCAAGGATGAATTTTTGGCCATGCTCGGGCACGAGCTGCGCAACCCGATGGCGCCGATCAGCACCGCCGCCCACCTGCTCAAGATGCCGAATATCTCGCCCGAACAGATGCGCCAGGCGGGCGACATCATCTCGCGCCAGGTGGACCATATGAATCACCTGGTGAACGACTTGCTCGACGTGTCGCGCGTGACGCGCGGCCTGATCACGCTGGAGAAAAAACCGGTGTCGATGCGCGCCATCCTGGCCGCCGCCGTCGAACAGACCATGGGCGCCATGCTCAAGGGCGCGCACCACTTCGACACCATCTGCGGCGACGATCAATACTGGGTGCGCGGCGACGCCACGCGCCTGATCCAGGTGCTGACCAACCTGCTGGTCAACGCCGCCAAGTATTCGCCGCCGCAGTCGTCGATCCGGGTGACGCTGGCGCGCGATGGCGAGCGGGTCAGCGTCGAGGTGAGCGACAACGGCAACGGGATCGAACCGGAACTGCTGCCGCGCGTGTTCGAACTGTTTTCGCAGGGGCGGCGCACGCCGGACCGGGCCACCGGCGGGCTCGGACTGGGCCTGGCGCTGGTGCGCAAACTGGTGGAGCTGCATGGCGGCAGCGTGAGCGCGTACAGCGAGGGCGCGGGCCAAGGCAGCCGGTTTACCATCGAGCTGCCGGCGGCGGAGATGCGCGCGGCCGGCATGGCCGACGAAACTGCGGCAATGGGCACGACGGTCGGCTGAACCGCGCTCATCCGAGCGCGCAGCGTTTGGCGCTTTCACCCGGCCTTCACCGGCTTGCGCTCACTTGCGTGAGCTCACCCGGGCGGGCCGTCGGCTTGCGCGAGTTGGGCGACGCTCTCGGCCTGACAGTCGCTGGCGGGACAGTCGCAGTCGTCGTGCTCCGGTTCCACGTCATGCAACAGGCTGTATTGCCGGAATGCCTCGCACAAGTCGGCGCGCAACACGGCGTCATCCCATGGCTTGGTATAAAAACGGTAAATCGCCCCCTTGTTCACGGCCTTGATGACAGAGTCGAGATCGGCGTAGCCGGACAGCACAATACGGATGCTGTCCTGGTACATCTCCTTGACCCGATCGAAGAACTCGGTGCCGTTCATGTCCGGCATGCGCTGGTCGCAGACGATCACCTGTACGCTGTGCTGCGCCAGCAGGTCGAACCCTTCGGCGGCCGAGCCCGCGCACAGGATGTGGTAGCCGTCGTGGCGCAGCAGGCGCCGCAGCGAAGAGAGCACGTTGGCCTCGTCGTCGACCAGCAGCAAGGTCTTGCGATGGGGCGGCGTCGGCACCGCGGGCCGGTACATCTGGCGGTCATTGAGCAGCAAGGCTTCAAGGTCCGCCAGCGCCAGCGGCCGGCTGAAAAAGAATCCCTGCACCTGGTCGCAGCGATTGCGTTTCAAAAACGCGAGCTGGGCGGCCGTCTCGACCCCTTCGGCGATGACCTCGAGCTTGAGGCTGTGGGCCATGCCCACGATCGCCTGCACGATGGCCGCGTCGTCCGGATTGCTGGTCACTTCGCGGATGAAGGCGATGTCGATCTTGAGCTTGTCGATGGGGAAGCGGCGCAGGTAAGCCAGGCTCGAATACCCGGTACCGAAGTCATCGATCGAAATGCGCACGCCGAGCCGTTTCAAGTTCCTGAGCGTGTGGATCGTGCGTTCCGTGTTGACCATCAGCGAACTTTCCGTCAATTCCAGTTCGAGCAGCTCGGGCGGCACGCCGTGGCGCGTCAGCGCGGCGACGAAGTCGGCGTTGACGTCGCCCTCGGCCAGCTGGCGCCCCGCCACATTGACCGACACCTGCAAGCGCCCCACGGACGAGCGCATCCACTGGGCGACCTGGCCGCAGGCGTGATCGATGACCCAGCTGCCGACCTTTAAGATGAGCCCGGTTTCCTCGAGCGAGCCGATGAACAGATCCGGCGCCACCATGCCATGCCCCGGCCGCTCCCAGCGCAGCAGCGCTTCGACGCCGGCCACGCAGCCGCTCTCGAGGTCGACCTTGGGCTGGTAGTGCAGGACGAATTCGCCATTGGCGAAGGCGTGCCGCAAGGCTTTTTCCAGGTCGAGCCGGGCCAGCACCTCGACGTTCATCTGGGCCGTGAAAAAGCGGAAGGTATCGCGCCCGGCGTGCTTGGCGCGGTACATCGCCGTGTCGGCGTACTTGATCAGTTCGTCGGGCTGGCTGGCGTCGAGCGGGTGCATGGTAATGCCGATGCTGGCCGTGACGTTCAATTCATGCTGGCCCAGCACGAACGGCGTGCGCAGCACCTCGCGGATCTTGCCGGCCACGGTGGCGGCATCGTTCTGTTCATCCTGCGTCACCAGGATCACGCCGAATTCATCGCCGCCCAGGCGCCCGACCGTGTCGCGCGCGCGCACGCAACCGAGCAGGCGGTGCGCGAACTGGACCAGCAGGTCGTCGCCCACGCCATGGCCGAGGGTATCGTTGACGGCCTTGAAGTTGTCGAGATCGAGAAACAGGACGGCCAGCGTCCATCCATGCTGGATTGCCTGCTGCAGCGTGCGGGTCAGGGTATCGTAGAACAAGGTGCGGTTCGGCAAACCCGTCAGTCCGTCGTGATGGGCCTGGTACTGAAGGCGCAGCGCCGCTTCCTTGCGCTCGCTGATATCGCGCACCACGGCCACGATGATCCAGTCCGCTCCCGACTGCAAGGCTTGCCGGTGAAACTCGACCTGCACTTGCGAGCCATCCTTGCGGATCAGCGCCATCTCGTCCGACAGGCTGCTGCCGCAGTTGGCCTTGAGGTGTTCGTACAAGGCCGCCATCTGCTCCCAGGTCGACTCAGCCGTGATATCGCACGGCCCCATGCCCAGCAATTGTTCGCGAGAATAGCCGAGCATCCTGCAGGCTGCGGCATTGAGTTCGACGAAGTGCATGCTGCTGCAATTGAGCAGGAAAATCGCATCGTCGGTGCAATCCATCGCGGTGCGGAAGCGGCGCAGCTCGTCCTCGCCGCGTTTGCGCTCGCTGATATCCATGTACATCACGACCACGCCGTGCAGGTTCTTGTCGGCCAGGGGCGTGACGGTCAGCAGCAGCCATGACTGCGTCGTTCCGCTGCCGCAGGCGTATTCGAAGGACCAATGACGGGTCTGGCCGCCGAGCACCTTGCCGATTCCGTCGGCCACCTCGCGCGCCTGAGCGGCGCCCGTGCCGCCCACCAGCGCGCATTGCTCGAGCACGTTGGTGCCGACGGCATGTCCGGGGCCGGCCGCGCCCAGCGCCGGCGGCTTGCCGAACGCCGTCCACGCCTGGTTGACCGACATGATGACGCCATCGGCGTCGAGGATCGCAATGTAGGCCGGCAGGGAGTTGAGGATCGCATCGAGCCGGCTGGCGTCGTTCAGGCGCACCTGCGCCTGGGCGCGGCGCAGCAGGAATGGCTGGCCATGGGGGTCGGTGATGGTATCGATTTCGCCGCCGGTCAATTCCTCCAGGCGCGCCACGTTGGCCTGCAGCGCGGCGATCAGGGCCGCCACTTCGGCGCCCCGGGTGCCGTTTTCCAGGCCGCTGTTCATGGTACCTGGTCTTCCAGCCCGAGCGCGAGCAGGACCGACTCGGTCTGGCTGAGCGTGCCGACGATGCGGCGCACGCTGGCGGGAGCGAGCTTGATCAGGGTCGGGGTCATGAAGATGGCGTCCTCGAGCGCGCGCCCCGGTTCGCGAAACACATCGAGCACCTCGATCTGGTGCCGCCCGGGCAGGTAGGTCTGGCACAGGGCGCGCAGGTTGAGCCGGGCCTGCACCGAATTCTGGGCCTCGCCCGCCACGTAGAGGCGAAAGACAAAGATGGGCGAGTCCTCGCTCATAGTGCCCCGGCGTGCGGCTCGGTGGCGTCGGCCCCGCGCAATTCGGCCATCTCGCTGCGTCCGCGCGTCAGTTCGCGGGCACGGCTCTCGGCCGCGCTGGCCAGCAGGGCTTTCTCGGCCTGCTTGGCGATCAGTTCGGCCTGCAGGGACTTGACCCGCACTTCGAGCTCGGCTTCCTCGGCGTCGAGCCGCACTTTCTTGAGCCTGGCGGCCGCCTCGGCCACTTCGGCCGCCACCCTCTCCGCGCTCTCCTTTTCCCAGCGCATCGTCCCCATCAGCACTTCGCCGCCGGCGGTGTAGGTGTCGGCCAGGGTAACGCCCTTGTCGCTCAATATCAATTCGCGCACCTGGTTCGAATGGGAAGTCCCGCGCGACTTGATGATCGACATGCCCCGGTTGCGCTCGCCACCCTGGACCAGGTAGTTCAGGTGAATCCAGGTATCGGCCAGGGTCGATATCTGCAACGGCGACCCGCCCTCGTTCTGGGACGCCATTTCGTCGAGCAGGCTGGTGCACACGAGCGTGGTGCCGGCCCCCTTGGACCAGTCGATCAGGCGCTCGGCGACGTTGTGCGCGGTCAGTTCGTTACCCGACTTCGACAGGGTCGAGACCGGATCGATGACCAGGCAGCGCGCCTGGTGCTCCTCGGCCAGCATCTTGATGCGCCCCAGGTAGGTCTCGGCGCTGCCGGTGATGGTGCGCGCCGAAATCATGCGCAGTACGCCGCTCTGGACGAAGGGTTCGAGGCGAATGCCGACCGAATTGAGGTTGCGCACGACTTCGGAACCGTCGGAATCGAAGCTGACGAACATCGTGCGTTCGCCGCGCCGGCACGCGGCCTCGGCAAAGGCGCCGCTCAGGGTGGTCTTGGCGGTGCCGGGAAAACCGGTGATGAGCACGCTCGCGCCCCGGTAATAGCCGCCGCCGAGCATGGTGTCGAGCCGCTCCACGCCGCTCGACACCCGTTCGTTCGAGACCAGCGTATCGAGCCGGCCGAGGGTGCGCGCGACGGCGACCTCGAAGCCATTCTTGCTGATCAAAAAGGGCGATTCGTTTTCGTCGAACACTGCGCCCCGGTATTTCTGGATCCGGATATTGCGCTGGGAAACGCCAAGCACCACGCTATGGTTGAGCAGCATGGAGCAGTCGACCATGAACTGCATGAGCCCGAGCGAATGCTCGACCAACGCGCCCGGCGTGTCGCCGTCCGCCTTGGCCGTGATAATGGCCGTCAAGCCATTCGACAGCAACCAGTCGTGCAGCCGGTAGATCTCGCGCCGCTTCGACAAGGGGTCGGGCAACAGCGCCAGCACAATATCGAGCGCGTCGACGACAACACGCTTGGCATTCAATGCCTTGACCTGTGCGTCCAGCACCGCCAGCATGCCGCTCAAGTCGAAATGACCGGACAAGATCAGGTCGGGCGCGGGCTGCGCGTCCAGGAAGCAGAGTTGATTGTTTTTCTGTAATTCGGCGATGCCCCAGCCAAAGCCTAGCGCATTGGCCACGATGCGTTCCGATGATTCCTCGAAGGCGACGAAGATCCCCGGCTCGTGGCAATGGCGGGCGCCATTGACCAGGAACTGCAGCGACACCACGGTCTTGCCGGAACCGGGGCCGCCGGCCAGCAAGGTCGTGCGGCCGCGCGGCAGGCCGCCGCCGGTCATCTCGTCGAGTCCGGTAATTCCCGAGCGCGCCTTCGCTTCGGGCTGAGGTGGGGATTCTGGCGTGCGCTTCATGGCAGGCTTCCTTCTGTGGGAAATTCACCTCAGCCTCACTGCTGACGAACGGCATGTGAGGCCACCGCAATGTCAACCAATACGTCCAATGAAAAACACGCCGTCGTTCCAACCGATTTGATACCACGCCGAAGCGGTACGAATTCCCTTGGCGACTTGCGGAACCATATTGCCAATAAACTATAGCATGAAAAAAATCGGGAAATTGTCATGCCAATTGAATTGAGAAGCTTTGTCCAACAGACACCACACAATGCTGTTCCGCGGGGCGGACGCGCGGCGCGCGGCGCGCGCGCCGTTGCGCCATCAGCGCCTGTTTGATACCGCTAATGGCTGCATGAGCATCAACATGATCGCGTTCTTCCTGCGCCATTGATACCAAGTATCGCTGCCAGCAATCGGTAACCAGTAGTAAACAATATCGACGCACTTAATTCCCCATCGGCGGGCTTGGGCCGGGCCTGGCGCTGGTGCGTAAACTGGCGGAGTTGCAGGGCGGCAGTGTGAGCGCCCGCAACGGAGGCGTGGGCAAGGGCAGCCGGTGCGTGCGGTCGATGTGGCCGGACTCGCTAAGCTGAAGCGGAACGGCAAGCCATGTCACACGGCGCGGATCCTGAGCGCCAGCCTGGCTTTCAATAAGTCCCAGTGCCATATGCTGCCGTCGATGTCGACTGCGTGCGCCGCATCGGGCGCGAGGACGATATCGGTGACGATGTTCTTGAGCGTCAGTTCGCCCTGCGCCCATTGCAACACACGACGCGGGCCGGTAAGCCAGCAATGATGCTCCGGCGAGGCCAGTTTCATCGCCTCCTGCATCGAGCAGCCGAATGCCTGCCGAATACGGATCACTGCCACCTTGTCGGTGCGATCAAACGCGGGCGTGAGCATGTAGTGCATTCCCGCGGCACGCCGCACGTCATATTTATCCTGCAGATAGTCTTCGACAGGCCTGCAGCTCGCGACTGTTTCAATCTGGCCGGAAATGACGTCGACCAGATGCGCATTCACCCCAACGAGACAATGCTCGGCGCGGCCATGCACGACGTAAGCGGCAGTATTGACGCAAACAATCCAGTAGTCGCCTTGCCTGGATAATTGACAGGATTGCACCGCGAATTTTTCGTGGCGTGACGACGATGGGTCGCCTTCGGAGCGGCGAAGCACCATGGCTTGCGCCGTTTCGGAACTGATCATTTCACTTGCACGCCTTGCTGCGCGCCTCGGCTCCATCCCGGGGCGGGGTGCTACCCAAGCGGTCGATCGCGGCCAGGGCGCGCTGTCCCGCCCCTGCAACCTGACCGACCTTGTGCTCGCTGCACCACTGGGCGAGCGGCCGCAGCGCAAGCGCTGGATGCGTCGCGATTTGCCCCGCCACCGCCTCGGCATACAGAAAATTCGGATGGACCGCCAGCCGCATGAGCAAGTCCGGATCGACCGGCGCAAGGGAGTAAATGGCCGATTGAATGACGCACTCTTCGCTCTCCTCGTCGCGGTCGAGCAAGTCATGGATGAACTTGCCAAGGACGGCCGGATCGCGGTGCAATGGCGTCGTCGGGGGATGGTTATCGGTCAGCCAGGTGTTGGTTTCCCAGGCTCTTTTGACGGCGTCGAGGAAAGCGTCGAGCGAAACGAAGGCCACATTCCAAAAGTCGCTGTCGTGCGGAAGAAACAGGATTCCGCCGGCGAATGGCCCACGCGTCAGGTACAAGTGATGGTCGCTGGTGTTGCCATCGTCGAGCACAACGCCGCCATGGATCGTCACCAGGCTCCCATCCTGAAGGATGGTTGTCAGTTCCTCGGATTGGGCCCGGTCCAGCAAATTGAGTTCGATGTCGAAGTTAGCGACATAGTCGGGGTTCAAGGGCCTGTCGAAATACGCAGCAAGTTCTGCGACGAACGGCGCTATCGCAGCGGGGTCCGGATTGTCCAAACCAGTCGGGTGCGCCATGTGATTCCTCCTGAAATAGTGCCTGTTTGGCAAAGTTTAACACGCCGCTCAGCGTACCAGGCAAGGCCGCCGGCTGTCGACGCGCCAGCCCGCCACCAGGTGCCGCATGACCAGCGCATCGTCGCGCGCGCCCAGCGCCAAGCTGTGGCGTTTTCGCACGGCTGGCGCCAAGCTTGGCTTGCATCATGCTCGCTGCCAATTCTTCGCGGTAACGTTACCTATAGGAATGTTGCGCTCACACAAACAGCAGGGGAAATCCATGTTTTACTTCAGCCAGGCGGACGCAATGCACAAAAGCTCATTCACGCAGGCGCACGACCTGATCTGCCGGATGTTCCACGCCTTGCCGGCGCCGCGTCCACAAGCGCCGCAAGCTGCCTGCGCGCCCGACCGGATCGCATTTTATGCCGCGATGCAGGTGCACGCCCTGCCCTGCCCGCGCGTGGCCGCCCTGTTCAACTGCGCCGGTTGCGCCATCGATGGTGTGCGAATGCTGTACAGCGCGGCTGAAGCGCGCCGTTACCTGCGCGACGCGGCGGTCTACCCGCTGCAGTTCGTGCCGGTATCGGATGATGGCGGTGCGGAGATTTTTTCGGCGATCAGTTACGAGAAAGGCAGCGATGCCGCGGTGCTCGGCAACGGCACGCTGATCGCGCTGGCCGACCTGGTGCAACTGCTCGACCTGCCGTGCGCACGCGGCTACCTGCTGCAAGAACTGCCCTCGCCGCACAGTCTCGGCGGCCTGCGCGTGACGGTGGCGATGCCGGCGCACGGCCCGCACATCGTGCGCGCTAGCTGGAAGCTGGCCGGCGCCGACGCCGACATCCCGCTCCCGCTGTGGAAAGCGACCAGCCGCCTGGTGCTGGCCGGCGCCGCGCTGTTCCCGTCAGTAGACAAGCAGCACTGGGAAATCGCCCTGTGCCAGCGCGGCCCACTGGCCATGGGCATGAGCGCGGCCCACGCCCTGCCCTTTTAAAAAGCGGCGCCGATCCAGACGCCGCCCAAGGCGATCACCGCGCCCACGCCGCGCAGCCACGCCTGCTGCCGGCGCAGTACCGCGCCGGCCAGCATGCCACCAGCCAGCAGCAAGGCGCTCGAGGCCAGGATGCCCGCAAAGTACATGCCGGCGCTGCCCGCATGCGGCATTTCGGCGCCGTGCGCCAGGCCGTGGACGAGTGCGAAAGCGCCCACCATCAGGGCGCCCAACGCCGGCATCAGCTTGACCTTGAAGGCGATCGACAGGCCGAGCACCAGCACCGACGCGATGATCGCGCTTTCCAGTGCGGCGATGCCCACGCCCGCCATCCCCATCATGCCGCCGGCGGCGAGCAAGGCGATGAAGCTCAGTGGCAGCAACCAGCGGGCGCGCCCGCCCAGCTGCGCGGCCCAGATACCGACGGCGACGGCCGCCAGCATGTGATCGAGGCCCGAAAACGGATGCGCCAGGCCGGCCAGCAAGCCGCCGTCATGGCCGGGATGGGCCAGCGCCGCGCCGCAGTAGAACAAGGGCGCCAGCGCCAGGGTACGGATGATTTTCGATTGCATGTGAAGCTCCAGGATAGAAGAATGATTAAACGGTTAATGCAAGTTTAGTGCCAGGCAGTTCCGGTCAGTTCCGACAGCACCGCCGCCACGCGCGTGCGGCTGGCGTGATAACCGATGATGACCAGTTCGGAGCGGCGCGCCGCCGGCCGCACCGCGTCGACGCTGATCATCACGCGCGAACGCACGCCCTGCACCAGCACCGCCTGATCGGTCTCGCTGGTGCGAATGAAGCCCTTGCTGCGCAAGACCGGTTCAAGCCGCACCGCTTCCTGCAAGGCGTGGCGCACCTTGTCGGCGCTTTGCGGTGCATCGCTGCGCAGCACGAACGAGAGCCAGCCGGGGTCCTGCTCGTGAAAATGCTTGTGCGTGGCCAGCCCGTGCGAATGCGCGGCCAGGCCCGAATGCGCGTGCCCGTTCAGGCGCCCCTGCTCGGCCAGCACGCCGGCATTCGGACCGGGCATGGTCGCCAGCGGCGTGTAGGTGTGCGTATGCTCGGTGCGGGTCGGCTGGTGCAGGCGCAGGCCGAGCGCGAGGCGGATGTCGAGTTGCGCCTTGTACGCCAGTTCCAGGAAACGCACCTTGGGCGCGCGCTCGCGCACCCGCGTTTCGGCCAGCAGCAGCGCGTCGTCGTCCAGGTCGTCGATCTTGTTGAGCACCACCACATCGGCAAACTCCAGCTGCTGGCCGAACACCGTGGCCGCCGCATCGCTGCCAGTGCCGGTTTCGAACTGGTCCGACAGCAGCAGCGGCGTATCGACCACCGCCAGGGTGGCGTCGAGAATAAAGTCCTCGGCCAGCTCGGGACTTTGCAACATCTCCATGATGGCCGTCGGCAGGGCCAGGCCGGACGTTTCGATCAGTACGTGATCGACATTCGCGCGGCGCGCGGCAATCGCCCGCATGGTCGGGAAAAACAGCTCGTCGTCGCCGTACGCAATCAGCCCATACGGAAAATCATGCACGCGCACCTGGTCGTCCGCGCCCGCTTCGCCGCGCACCAGCGCGCCGTCGATCGAGATTTCGCCGAACTCGTTGATCAACAGCGCCAGGCGGCGGCTCTGGCGCTTTTCGATCAGGCTGCGTAGCAGCGTCGTTTTACCGGAGCCGAGGAAGCCGGTCACGATGGTGACGGGGATCGGCTGCTTCATGCCAGGTCCAGTGCCGCCAGTTGCGCGATCAGATCATCGGCGCTGTTGCACATGGCCGGGTAGTCGACCTGCGGGCGTTGCACCACCAGCAGTTCAATGCCGAGAGCTTTTGCCGCCTCCACCTTGGCCGCGTAGCCGCCGGCGTCGCCCGAATCCTTGGTGATGACGCAGTCGATCTGCCAGTCGCGCCACAAGGCGATGTTGAAGTCCTTCGAGAATGGCCCCTGCATGGCGCAAATGCGCTCGCGCGGCACGCCCAGCGCGACCGCGCGTTCGATAAATTCCGGTTCGGCCGTCAGGCGCGCGAACCATTGCTTGTCGCCGGCGCCGTCGGCATGCAAAAAGGTCGCCAGGTCTTTCGACCCGGTGGACAGGAAGATGCGCTGGCCCGTCGCGATGGCGCGTGCGGCGGCGTCTTGGGGCGACGCGCACAAGGTGCCGCCATCGGCATTGAAACTGCTTGGCCGCTCGTAGCGCAGGTAAGGAATGCCCAGTTCGCGCGACAGCCCGATCAACTGCTCCGACATGCTGGTCGCGTAAGGATGGGTGGCGTCCACCAGCACTTTCGCGCCGCTGGCCACCAGCGCCTGGCGCCGCGCCTCGATCCCCTGGCGCCCGGCCCAGACGGTGGCGCCGGGACAGGCCTTGATCGCCACGTCGCCGCCATGATCGGTCGCCGCCGACACCACCACCGGGCGCGCCTGGCCGGCCGCCAGCCGCGCCGCCAGCGCATTGCCGTCGCTGGTGCCGGAGAATACCCACACGCCGCCATCGGGCAGTTCCTGGCGTTGCGGCAGCGTGCTGTCGGCCTTGGCGTCCCAATCGTTGTAGCCGCGCGGCGTAAAGATCTGCCCGCGCTTGCGCTGGGTGAAGCGGTTGCCGACCACGATGGTGGTGAGCATGTCGAACTGCAGCGACGGCAGCTCGTCGAGCCGGTGGATGCTCACTTCCTGACCCGGACGGTAGGCGTTCTTGACCACGCCGCACAGGGTATGCGGCGCTTTCGATTCGAGCATCAGCTGCAGCACGCGGTACACGCCTTGCTGGCGGCTGGCGCTTTGCACGTTGTACATCACGCACGCCAGGTCGGCCTTGGCGATGTGGCGCGCACGGTGCTCGATCCACTCCCAGGGGCACAGCAAGTCCGACAAACTGAGGGTGGCAAAGTCGTGCGACAAGGGGGAACCAAGCAGCGAGGCGCAGGCGTTGGCCGAGGTAATCCCCGGGATCAGGTTGACCCGGTAGGTGTCATCCTCGCTCATTTCTTCGTACGCCAGCGCGGCCATCGCATAAATGCCGATGTCGCCGCTCGAAATGAGCGATACGCGTGCGCCGCCGCGGGCTTTTTCGATCGCCAGCAAGGCGCGTTCGCGCTCCTGCGTCAGCGGCGGCGTATGGATTTCCTTGCCCTCGACGTGCGGCATGATCCAGCGCAAATACAATTCGTACGCCACGATCACATCGCTGTCCCTTAACGCCGCAATCGCGCGCGGTGCGATCAGGTCCTCGTAACCGGGACCGACCGACACCAGATTCAATACACCACTCATCAGATCTCCATCCATTTATCTTCAACTACCGCGACGGCCACGCCGTCCAGGCACGTTTTTGGCACCAGCAGCGCACCGCGCGGGCTGGCGACCAGCGCGCACGGCTCGCATACGCCATCCAATCCCACATTGCTGCGCACCCAGTCCGACGGCACGCTGACCCACGGGCGCGCCGCCAGGGTCGCGCGCGCGAACACGCGCAGCGGCAGCCCATGCAGGTCGCAAAATTCCAGCAGGCCCGCTTCGTTCGCCTTCAGGTCCACGGTCGCCATCTCGCGCACTTCTTCAATACGGCGCTGGCCGAGCGCATGGCGCACCGCCGCCTCGATCCGCTCCACAGGGACACCCTTGCGGCAGCCGATGCCGACCACCAGCGGCTTCAAGGCCTCGGTGGCGGTGCTCACCACCGGGGTCGCACCGACCGTGCGCGCGACCTTGTAAGCGAGCGCATTGGCGCCGCCTTCGTGCCCGGCCAGCAGCGAGATGGCAAAGCGCCCCGCTTCGTCCAGCACCACGACCGCCGGGTCGGTATGCTTGTCCGTCGCCAGGCCGTCCAAAAAGCGCACCGCGATGCCGGTCGCGCCGATCACGATCCATTGCGCGTGCCGGCGGTAGGTTTCGGCAAACTGCGCCTTGTGGCTGACGCCTTCCCGCAACCACGGGCGATACACCTCGGCGTTCAAGCCAGCTTGCAGCACCGCCGCCAGCTCCTCGCCATGCGCGCGCACCAGCCAGATGGCCGGTGCTGCGTTCACGACGCCGCCTCCGCCTTGTTTTTCTTGACGACCCTGAACAGGTGCGTGAAGTCTTTCGAGTACAAGCTCGATTCGACGGCGACGTCCTTGTCGAGCGCCGCGCCGACCAGCATCATCGTGGTCAGGTTCCACTCGCCGCGCTTGGTATCTTCCAGGACGGCGCCGAGCGTGCCCTGGTAGATTTTCTGTTCCGGCCAGCTGGCGCGGTACACCAGGCGCACCGGCGTATCTTGCGGATAGTGCAGCGACAGGTCGCCGACGATCTTTTTCAGGTGCGGCCCGGACAAGAAGATGCACATGGTGGCGCGGTGTTCGGCTAGGCGCGCGATCGATTCAAGTTCCGGCACGGCCGACGCACGGCCCGATACGCGCGTCAGGATCACGCTCTGCGACACTTCCGGCTTGGTCAGCTCGGCGCTAATCGCCGCTGCGGCGGCCGTAAACGACGACACCCCCGGCACCACTTCATATGCAATGCCCAGCGCATCGAGACGGCGCATCTGTTCGGCGGTGGCGCCGTAGATGGCCGGGTCGCCCGAGTGCAGGCGCACCACGTCGATATTCATTTCCTGCGCGCGCACGTAGCACGCCTGCTGCTGCTCCAGATCGAGCTTGGCGGTGTCGATGATTTCGGCGTCAGGGCGGCAGTGCGTCAGCATCTCGACCGGCACCAGCGAGCCGGCGTACAGCACCATGTCGACGCTGCCCAACAGGCGTGCGCCGCGCAAGGTGATCAAATCGGCGGCGCCGGGGCCCGCTCCAACGAAGTACACTTTCATCTTATCTCTCCTGCCGTGGTTGACGGCGCACCAGCAAGGTGGCCAGGTAGCCCATCGCGTCGTTGGCGACCAGGTCGCCAACGCCCGAGGCCAGCAATTCTCCGGGCAGGCCGATGCGGCGCGCAAAGGCGCAGTGGTCGGCAATGCGCATCTCGCGCAGCAGGTCGAGCACCCAGCCGAGGCGCGGGCCGACCTTCATCAGCACCACGATGTCATGCGTCAGGATGTCGTTGCGCAGTTCTTCCACCGTTTCGGGGCATGGCAAGATCAATACCCGCTCCTTGCCCTCCCCCAGCGGCCATGCCAGCGCCGATGCTGCGGCCGCGTAGCTGGTAATGCCCGGGAAGGTACGCTGCGGCAGGTCCGGAATGCGCGCACGCAGGGCCGCCAGCACGTAGCCGTAGGTCGAATAGGTGAGCGAGTCGCCTATCGTCAAGTAGGCCACGTTGCGCCCGGCGCGCAGTTCCAGCGCGATGGCGTCGGCCAGCTGCGCGTAATGCTCGCTCAGGACCGAGCGGTCCGGGTCCATGTTAAATTCGATCTCGCGCAGCTTGGCCGGGTCGATGTCGATCCCGGCCAGGCACTGGAGCGCGACGGACAGCTCGGCCCCGCGCGCGCGCGGCGCGTAAACCAGGTCGGCGCGACGCAGTGCATCCAGCGCCGCCAGCGGAAGGTAGCCGGCCGGACCAGGGCCGACCCCGATACCCCAAAGGGTGCCAATGCGGGTACCGATACTCATGCGTCCACCCCCAGCGGGTTGCCGGCCAGGTCGAACAGGCGCACTTCGAGGCGCTTGACCGACGGCACGCGCGCGTGCGCGAGCACGCCGATACGGCGCTCGATCTCGATCCACACCGCCTTGGCGAAGGGCTCACTCTTTAAACGTTCCATTGCTGCTTCCACTGTGTTTGCATTTTCTATTTCGTGTACCAGTTGCGCATCGCCGCCCATCTGCGCGACCACGCGCGCGACGCCGGCCATTGCCATGCTGCTTTTGCTCGAATGCGTATCCCAAAACCCGTCCAGCACCTTGGCCAGCTTGCCCGGGTGGCCGGCGAGCCACAGCACATCGAGGCAGCGACCGGCTTCGCGCAGGGCCTTTTCGGTGAAGTCCAGCGCGTCGCCGAGAAAGTTCGCGATCTGCACCGAGCGTTCGTCCGGCAGGCCCAGGACGCCGCTGGCGAACTCGCGCCCGATTTTGCCGGGCAGGTAAGCCACGCTGTCGGTGCTCGCAGCCAGCGCCACCCGCACATACACTTCCACCGACGCGATCCAGGTTGACAGCGACATCGGCTCCACGATCCCCGAGGTGCCGAGAATCGAGATGCCGCCCACGATGCCCAGGCGCGGATTGAAGGTCTTGCGCGCGATGACGTCCCCGTTTTCGCAGCCGATAGTCAGGTCGAAGCCGCTGTCGGGCGGCTCCGCCATGGCGTCGTCCAGCATTTCCTCCACCGCGCGCCGCATCATCTGGCGCGGCACCGGGTTAATCGCCGGCTCGCCCACCGCCACGCGCAGGCCGGGACGGGTTGCCGTGCCGACGCCACGCCCTGCAAAAAAGCGCACCACGCGCGCATCGTTGCGCCGCACTTCGGCAAAGATGGTGGCGCCGTGCGTGTTGTCCGGATCGTCGCCACCGTCTTTCAACACCTCGGCCCGCGCTGCGCCACCATCGCTCCAACCCACCATCTGGATTGGCACTTCAAGGTAATGCGCGCCGTCGGGCAGGCTGATCCGGACAGCCTCGCCGCGCGCACCGTGCAGCAGCAGGCCGAGCGCCGCCTTGACCGCCGCCGTGGCGCAGCTGCCTGTGGTGCGGCCGCGCCGCAGCCCGTTTAACGCCAGGACCGAAAGATCGAACCGGACCCGTTCAACGCGCTTCATACCCTGCAAGCTGATTGAGCGCATCAATCATCAGGCCATTGACCACGCTCGCCGCCCATGGCGATCCGCCGCGCGTGCCGCTGTTGGTAATGCGCGGCACCTGCAGGCAGCGCCGCAGCTCGTCCTTGGTTTCGCGCGTGCCGACAAAGCCGACCGGCAGGCCGATGACCAGTTGCGGGCGCCAGCCATGGTCGCGGATCAAGCGCACCGCTTCGGCAATCGCGGTCGGTGCGTCGCCGATCGACAGCACCACGTCGTTGCCGAACTTTTGCCAGCCGCGCCGGATGCCCGCCGCCGAACGCGTAATGCCTTCGGCCGCCGACATCAGGTGCGTTTCGCGGTCATGCACGCCGCACCAGGTGTCGATGCCGAGGGTTTCGAGAAGTTGACGTTTCAGGCCCGTCTGCACCATGGTCACATCGGTCAGCACGCGCTTGCAGCGCAACAGCGCCAGGATGCCGCTTTCGACCGCGCCCGGCGAAAAGTACATATCGTCCACCGCGCCGAAGTCGCCGCTGGTATGCACCAGGCGTTGGAGAATCGTCATGTGCGAAGCTGGAAAACCCGACCAGTCGCGCCCTGCGGCGATGATCTGGAAGCTCTCCGCCTCGATCGGATGCGGGTCGTACGGCGCGTAGCTTGGCGCGGCCGCCCCTTGCGGTACCTGCGGCTCCTGCGCCAGCAAGCCGCGTACCGCCAGGTGGTGCGCTTGCTGCGGCTCGCCCACCTGCTGCTCGAAGCCGACGATCTGGACGCGGTATTTGCACAGCGAGCAGTTCATCGCGGCGCGCCCGGCCACCGCCTCGCGCGCGCGTTCGATCATCACGTCGGCCACGTGCGAATGCACGCCGAAGTAGCCGGCCTTGAGCACTTCCAGCCCCGGCTCGCGCTCGCGCAGGTCATCGGCGGCCGCGTAGATGCGCTTGACCAGCACACCGTCGAACAAAAAGAACGGCAGGACCACCAGGCGCTGGTAGCCCATGCGGGCGGCGGCGCGCAGGCCGTCGGCCACCAGCGGCGTGGCCGTACCCGAATAGCATACGTAGACGCCACCGAAGCCCATGCCCTCTTCCAGCATGCGCGCCAGCTTGGCGACTTCTCCATTGGCGTCCGGGTCGGTGGTGCCGCGTCCGACCAGCACCAGGCAGGTGTCGGAGCGGCGCACCGTCAGCGGCGACCTTGCCTCGGCTTCGACGATGCGTTCCTGCGCCAGTTGCAGCAGTTGCGGGTGCAGGTTCATCGGCGCGCCGAAATGGAAATCGATGTCCGGGTAATCGCGCGCCATGGCCTGCACTTCGGCCGGCATGTCGTTCTTGGCGTGGCGGGCGGCCAGCAGCACGCCGGGCACCACCGCTACCTGGCGCGTGCCGGCGGCCAGATTGGCCTGTACCGCTTCGGCGATGGTGGGACTGGAAAACTCCAGATAGCCATGCGTGACAACGTCGTTCGGCGCGCGCGCGCGCACCAGTTCGACCAGCGCTTCGAATTCGCGCACGGCGTCCGGGTCCCGACTGCCGTGGCCCGCGACGACGATGCCGAGTTTTTCTTGTTGGGTCATGGTGCGGGCGCCGCCTCGATCTGGCTGGCCATCGGCGCGAGCGTACGAATCAGCATGATGCTCATGTCGGAACAGGTATGGCTGGCGCATTCGAGCAGGCTGCCATGCCATTCGGCTTCACCGCGTGTCAGGTTTTCCCACACTTCGGTCGGATGATCGGGCGAGATGCCGTTTTCCAGCAGGTAGGCCGCGATATGCCACGGCATGAACGAGCGCGCCGCATCCCACGGACACGGGATCACGATCGCGTTGCGCTGGTCCTGCAGCACATGCACGAGGTGGCGCTTGAACGGATCGAGGTCGCCACGGCGGTGGAAGGTGATGAAGGTGGTCTCGTCGAAGCACACCTTGGCGCGTGACGCCAGGATCTGGGCCGACGAAATACCGGGCAGCGATTCGACCGGGTGCCCGCACGCGCGTTCGACCCGTTCCAGGTACTGGAAGCCGCTGAAGTGGATGTCGCCCATGAACACGACCACGCAGCGCTTGCCCGCATGGTGCAGGCGCGCCACCTCGTCGAGCTGCGCTACCTGGTCGCGGTAGGCCATGCCGATGACATGGGCCTCGGCCGGAATCAGGCTTTGAACGACGTTCAGTACCGCGTCGAAGCCGGCGACGACGTCGGCCTCGCGAATAAGCTGCGCGCCGCGCTGCGTCAGGTAGCCGACATCGCCGGGTCCCGCGCCTATGCAAATAATCATGTAGAACTGCTCCTCATATTCTGTGTTGTCAGGTGGGCGCCAGGCGCGCGCGGATGGTCAGCGCCAGGTTGTCGGCCGACAGCTGCTCGAGCGTCAGGCATTCGGCGCCCAGGGTGTGCGCCAGTTGCGCGGCGCGTCCGAGGCGCAAATAGCCGCTCTCGGTATCGAGCACCAGCGCGGGCACGCCGCGTTCGGCCAGCTTGCCGGCCAGGTCGAGCGACTCGCGCCAGGCGTCGCCATCGGCCGCCAGCGGTACGTTGGCCTTGCCATCGGTGAGCAGCACCATCAGCGCCGGGGCGCGGTGGGCCGATTTTTCCAGCGTGTCGAGCGCTAGGTGCAGCGCGTGCGGCAGGGGCGTGCGCCCGCCGGTCGGCAGGTCGGACAAGCCCTGCTCCGCACGGTCCACGCTACCCGTCGGCGCCAGCAGCAGGTGCGCCGACTGGCCCCGGAACGAGATCACGGCCACCGTGTCGCGCCGCTGGTACGCATCGGTCAGCAGGGCCAGCACGGCGCCCTTGACCGCTTCCATGCGACGCTGGGCGGCCATCGAGCCGGAGGCGTCGACCACGAACAAGATCAGGTTGGCGCTTTTGCCGACCCGGATCTGCTGGTGCAGGTCGGCCCGCGTGACCTGCACGTGGCCCGGCTCGCGCATGGCGGCGCTGAGTAAAGTCGCGCCGATGGCGATGCTGGTCGGCTGCTCGTCGGGCACGGCCCGCACCACTCTTCCGCGCGCGGCGCCCATCGCTTCGCTGCGGCGGCCCGCGCTGCTGTGGCCCGAGGTCGATTCGACCACGATGCGCGGCGCGGCGGCGCTGGGCGCGGCTGCGAACACCTGCTCTTCGCCTTGTTCATCGGATGGCGTCTGTTCGCCGTCGTCGGATTCGCTGGCGTCGTCCTGCGCGGGCGGCGGCGGCGATGCGTCGCGCATCAATTCGTCCAGGCGGTCATGATCGAGGCCCGGTTGTTCGAAGGGTTTGCGGCGGCGCCGGTGCGGCAGCACCAGTTCGGCCGCGCTGCGCAGATCGGCCGGCGTGACTTGCAGCCGTCCGTCCAGCGCGGCCAGGGCGCGCGACGCTTTATGCATGACGATGTCCGCACGCAGGCTCGCTACCTCGAATTCGCAACACAAGTGGCTGATCAGGTCCAGCATGGCGTCGTCCAGCGCTACCTGCGGCAGCAGGCGCTGGGCTTCGGCCAGTTGGCGGTGCAAGGCCTGCTGCTGCTCTTCCCACGCCGCGCAAAATGCCGCGGGATCGGCTTCGAAGGCGATCCGGCGGCGCACCACTTCCGAGCGCACTTTCTTGTCGCGCGGGGCCGCCACTTCGACCATCAGGGCAAAGCGGTCCAGCAGCTGCGGGCGCAGGTCGCCTTCTTCCAGGTTCATGGTGCCGACCAGCGTAAAACGCGCCGGGTGGCGGATCGACAGCCCTTCGCGCTGCACCGAATTGACGCCCATCGCCGCCACGTCGAGCAGAACGTCGACCAGATGGTCGGCCAGCAGGTTGACTTCATCTATATATAGTACGCCCCGGTGCGCCGCCGCCAGCAAGCCAGGCTGGAACACGCGCTGGCCACCTTGCAGGGCGCGCGCAAGATCAACGCTGCCGATCACGCGGTCTTCGGTCGCGCCCAGCGGCAGGGTCACGAATGGCACCGGGGCCAGGCGCGGCGCGCCGCTGGCGCAGGCGTCGCAGTGCTCGGACACCGAACCGGCGCCGCAGTTGTAGGCGCAGCCGGCGACCGTGTCGATATGCGGCAGCACGTCGGCCAGCGCGCGCGCCGCCGTGCTCTTGGCAGTGCCCTTGTCGCCGCGAATGAGCACACCGCCCATGCCGGGATCGACCGCGCACAGCATCAGCGCGCGCTGCAACTGCGGCTGGCCGACGATGGCCGAAAACGGAAAGTTCATGATCTTCATCTTATCCATTGCGCGCCGTTTCGCCGCGCGCTTCGAGCAGGGTTTCGCTATCGAGATACAGTTCGCGCAGCTTGGCCAGTGTTTCCGGACGCGGCTCGGCCCACATGCCACGGCTGGCCGCTTCCAGCAGGCGTTCGGCAATCGCGTTCTGCGCCCACGGATTGGCTTCTTCCAGGAAGCGCTGCATGGTGTCGTCGAAGCCGTAGGCCTGGGCGACGTCTTCGTACATCCAGTCGTCCATGACCTGCGCCGTGGCGTCGTAGCCGAACAGGTAGTCGACGGTGGCCGTCAGTTCCAGCCCGCCCTTGTAACCGTGGCGCTGGATGCTGGCCAGCCATTTGGGATTGACCACGCGCGAGCGGAACACGCGCAGGGTTTCTTCCTTCAGGTCGCGCACCTGCGCGCGCGCCGGATCGGCGCTGTCGCCGAAGTAGTGGCGCGGCTGCTGGCCGGTCAGCGCGCGGATGGTGGCGATCATCCCGCCGTGGAATTGCAGGTAGTCGTCGCTGTCGAAAATGTCGTGTTCACGGTTGTCCTGGTTGTGCAGGGCAACCTGCACGCCGGACAGGCGCACCTTGAAGGCGTCGCGCTGGTCGGCGCCCTGTTCACCGCGCGCGTAGGCGTAGCCGCCCCAGTTGACGTAGGCTTCGGCGAAATCGGCGTCGGCTTCCCAGTTCTTGTGCTGGATCAAGGGCAGGATGCCGGCGCCGTAGCTGCCCGGCTTGGCGCCGAACACGCGGTACGACGCGCGCCGCGCGCCCTCTTCCGGGCTCAGTCCCTGCTCTATCCAGCCTCCGAGTTCGGCCAGGTAGTGCTTGCGCACGAAGTTGTGCGTGAGCGGTTCGTCGAGCGCGATGACGGTGTTCACGGCATCGTCGATCAGGTCGATCAGTTGCGGGAACGCGTCGCGGAAAAAGCCGCTGATGCGGGTCGTAACGTCAATGCGCGGGCGTTTCAGTTCGTCGAGCGGGATCACTTCCACGCCGCTCACCTGGCGGCTTTCGGCGCGCCATACCGGGCGTACGCCGAGCAGCGCCAGGATCTGGGCCACGTCGTCGCCGTGGGTGCGCATTGCGCTGGTGCCCCAGATGCTGATGGCGACGCTCTCGGGATACTCGCCGGTTTCGCGCTCGTGCCGCGTCAGTACCTCGTGCGCCAGTTGCAGGCCGACGCGCCAGGCCGATTGCGACGGCACGCTGCGCGGGTCGACCGAGTAGAAGTTGCGCCCCGTCGGCAGGATGTGCGCCATGCCGCGCGTGGGCGAACCACTTGGGCCGGCCGGTATGTATTCGCCGGACAGGCCATTGATCAGGTTGTCGATTTCGTCGGTGGCGCGCGCCAGGTTCGGCACCAGCTGGCTGCACGCGAAACCGAGCACCTTGCGCAGCGCGTCGAAACGATCGACTGCCGGCGCGGCCGGCGCGATGGGGGAAACAGCAGCGCGCACGGCAGCGGGCGCGGGACGTGCCTTGCCCATTTGCGAGAGCATGCTCGATTTGACCCGCATGGCCGGTTGCAGCAGCGGCGCGGCCACCTGGTCGCCGTCGATGTCGGCAAAGACGAGGTTGAGCACTTCATCGATGGCGGCCGGGCGGTATTCGCGCGCCGCCAGTTCGGTAAACAAGCGCAGGCACAAGGCGTCGATGGCGTCGAGCGCATCCGAGCGCGTGACCACGGCGCACTGCGCCAGCCGCGCCAGTGCCGGCGCCACGTTGATGCGGCGCCCCTTTTGATCGAGCAGCAGGTCCATCGTCAGGCCGAACAGTTTCGACACTTCGGCCTGCAGGCCCGGAATATCCAGGTTGGGCAGGCGCGTGAGCGATACCAGCATGGCCGGCATCTGTTCCGCGTCCGGACCGCCGCCGAGAATGTGCAGGCCGTCACGGATCTGGGCAGAACCGAGCTCGCACAGATAACCGTCAAGATCCTCGATCAGGTGGGCCACGTCGGAGCCACCCATCGACGCCAGCGCGGCCGGCAGCTCGCCGTCTTCTTCGTGGTGATGATCGTGATCGTGATCATGGTCGTGATGATGGTGATGGCCGTGTCCATGATCGTGATCATGGTCATGATCATGATCATGGTGCAGCAGGCGCGCCTGCAGGTCGGCATTCAGGTTGGTCTGCTTGACCAGTTCCCAGATCTGCTGCTGCAACAGCGGCAGCTTGGCCGGGTCCAGCACTTCGACCTGATAATACTCGTCGACCAGTTGCGTGAGCTGCGCCAGCGCACCGTAGGTATCGGCGGTGGTCATCGGCGGCGTCAGGTGGTCGACCACGACCGCGTGCGCGCGCCGCTTCGCCTGCGAACCTTCGCCCGGATCGTTGATGATGAACGGGTAAAACAGCGGCAAGTCGCCCAGCAAGGCGTCCGGGAAGCAGTTCTGCGACAGGCCCACCCCTTTACCGGGCAGCCATTCCATCGTGCCGTGCTTGCCGACGTGGACGATGGCGTCGGCGCGCCAGACATCGCGCAGCCAGCGGTACAGGGCGTAATAATGGTGGGTCGGCGGCAGGTCGCTCTGGTGATAGATCGCGTCCGGATCCATGCCGTAGCCGCGCGGCGGTTGCAACGCGACGAAGGTATTGCCCAATTCGATACCGGCCAGCGCCAGGTGGCCGTCGCACACATACGCTTCGCCCGGCGCCGCGCCCCACTGGCCGCTCATTTTCTCCTGCATGTCGGGCGTGAGCTCGGCAAACCATTGCGCGTACAGCGCGGCGGGCACGCGGCCGGCGGCGTTGCGCAACTGCTCGGTGGTCACGTAAATCTGGTCGTACGAACAGCGCGCAACCAGGTCGTGGATCAGCGTCGTGCCGTCGGCGGGCGGCTGGCCGACGTCGTAGCCGGCATCGCGCATGGCGTCCAGGATGCGCATCAGCGAAGCCGGGGCGTCCAGCCCGACCGCATTGCCGATCTGGGACGCCTTGCTGCTCGAATTGGTGAACATGAAGGCGACGCGCTTCTCGACGTTGGGCACGTGCTTGAGGCGTGCAAAGCGCGCGGCGATGCCGGCCACGCGCGCCACCCGGTCCGGCACCGGCTCGTATTCGACCGCGTCGCCCTGCAGGCCGGCGGCGCGCGACTTGAACGACACCGGCGCGGTGATGATGCGCCCGTCGAATTCGGGCAGCACCACGTTCATCGCGGTATCGAGCGGATTGAGTCCGCGCGCGGACTGCTCCCACTGCGGCAGGGTCATGCCGCTGGTGATCGCTTGCAGCACCGGCACGTTCAGCGTTTCCAGCACACCTACCGACCAGCCGGCCGGCGTGGGGCCGCCAGGCGTAATCTCGCCCATCGCGAACGATGTCGTGTTGATCAATACGTCGATATGCACCCCGCGCGCATCGCTGAAGTAGCGCAGCGCGTCCGGGAGCTCGCCGCCGCCGCCGGCGCCGCTGCGCAAGGACGACGTAAACACCGGCAGCACGTTCATGCCGCGCTTTTCCAGCGCGTCGAGCAGCGCGTCGATGAAGCGCGTGTTCCCGCTCATCCAATGCGCGCGGTAGAACACAATGCCGGCACTCGGCGCGCCGGCTTTGCGCAGCGCCAGCCAGTCGTCGATGCCGGCGCCCTGCGCCAGGTCGGGATGATAAATGCCGTGTTCCGGCAGCGCCAGCGCGCTTTCGTACCCGAATCCGGTCAGCAGCAGATGATCTGACAAATAGCGCAGCAACTGCGCCAGGTTGCCGCTGCCGCCGCAATGGAAGTAGTTCAGTGTTTGTTGCAGCACGTCCGGTGCGACGGTCGACACCGCGGCCAGCTCCGGATCGGGCTCGCCGGTGCCGCTGATGGCGATCAGGTGCTGGCCGGTGCGGCGCGCGTGGCTTACCAGGTCGGCAAAACCGGGGACGCTGCCGAGTCGCCCGAGTACTCGCAAGATGATGATGCGCGCGCCCTGCACCTCGCGCGCGAGCAGCGCCGTGGCGCCGCCATCAGCGTCGAGCCCTTGCAGGTTCACGCCCGCCACCGCGCCGAACTCGGGCGGCAACTGGCTTACGGCGTGGTGCAGGACCGTCAGGTCGTTCGATGCGTGGGTAAGCAGCGCGATGGGCGTCGGGCCTTGAGGAAAATCAGGTGTCATTGTCCGCCACGAGTGTGTCGCCTTCGCCGATGCGATGGAAAATCAGGTCGGTCACTTCCGCGCCGCCAATCAGGTGTTCGCTGACGATGCGCGCGGCCGCCGCTTCGTCGACGCGCCGGTACCACACGCCTTCGGGATACACCACCACGATCGGCCCTTCATTGCGGCAAGCGACCATGCAGTGGGTGCGGGTGCGCTTGACGCACAAGTCCGGATGCGCGTCAATCTCGCGCCCCATATGCTCGAACACGGCCTGCGCCTGCACGCCGTTTTCGGTGCAGCGCGGGCCGACGCACATGAACACGTGCCGGTCGTGGGTGCGCATCGGTCAGCCGAACTTCTTGTAGAAGTAGCCCGACAGCGCGCCCATGGCCAGCCAGAAGGCGGCATTCGCCAGCAAGGTCGCGTACAGGAAGCTGCGTGCCAGCTCGGGCGGCGCACTGCTCGAATGCAGCGCCGGCTGCGGCGATCCGATCAGGTGCGGCACGAACAGCAGCAAGGCGCCTGCGATCTTGAGCGGCCAGTTTTTGGCGAAGACCAGCAGCGCCAGGCCGCCGACACTGGCCGCGACGGTGGCGGTCCACCAGAGCTGGCGCGCCAGCAGCGGCGCGGCGACGGTGCCCGGCAGCTCGGGCGGCAAGCCGATCGAGGGCGCAACAAAGAACGCCGTGTAGCCGGCCGCACCCCACAACAGGCCCGCGCGCCAGCCGCTTGCACGGCCGTGCAGGCTGATGGCCGCCGCCAGCAGCAGCGCAAAACCGACGCCGGCGCTGATATTGGCCACCGCCGTGTAGAAGGTGCGTTCAAGACCGTCGTCCGGCTGCCAGCCGCCGTGTTCATGCGCGCCGCCTTCCGCATGCTCGTGCGGCGTGGCGTCGGCGTGGCTGTGCGGCGCGGCCACTTCCAGCGCTTTGGGCGCGGCGCTTTCGAACACCTCGGCCTGCAGGATGATGGGCGCCACTTGCACCTGCTGCACGCCGGTCAGAAGCAGGCCGGCCAGGATGCCGGCCGCCGCCGCGCTGGCGAGAATGCGGTTAAAGGTGCCCAGGCCCGTTGAGGGCGCGGTGCGAATCAGTGACATGGAAAGCCGGCCGAGTGACGGCTGTCGTGCGCCGCGTTGTGCAGCGTTTCCATCGAGGCGAAGCCGGCGCCGAACAGCAGCACGGCGCCAAGGCTGGCGGCGCACATGGCTTGCACGATGCGCTCCTTGATGGCGGTAAACGGGACTTGTTCGTCAAAGGTGGGGGTGACGCTGCGGATCGACGACATGGCATTCCTTCCAAAAGCACTGCGCATAGAGCCAGTCCAATGCAGACGCGCGCGTCTTGCCATGGCCGGCAACCGGGGGCTTGTACGAAGAGAAGGAACATGAGATGGGTGCGGTACGCAGCGATCCACCTGGATCGCCCTCCGCGATACAAACGACTTACCGCTTCGGCTGGTTTCCGGGCTGGCGAGTGGCGGGGCCAAAGCCCACTTCCGGGATATGCGCCTTCCCATGCTTTGCACAGTGGCGTGATACACATCCTTGACTCGCTTACCGTTGCGGGGGCAGCGCCGGCTTTGCTCCGTGGAGGAGCGCACCGGCTTCCCATTTAATCCGGCAAACGATCGTTTGCCAGAACCAGAAGCTTGACTACCGGCGAAGTATAGGTCTGGACTATATAAATTGCAAGGTTGCGCGCGAGGTGGGCGTCGCAGTGCGCGTCGCGGTGCGTGTATTTACCAGTCGCGCCATTGTTCGGTGATGTCTTCGTCGGCTTGCAGGCCGGCATCCTTGGCAACCAGGTAGATGATGTCACACAGTTTTTCGCGCTCTTCGGTCTCGATCACGCCGCCGGCGCGTTCATCGAACTCGTTGAGGGCCACGACGACGCGTTCAACTTCTTTCATGATCGCTGCATGATCGGCAGGCTTGGAGAGCTTGTCGATGGCGGCGGCGTATGCGTCGAGGATATTCGCGCACTCGTCGATTTCGGCCTTGCCGTACGGGGGCTCGTTGTCCGGGTCTTCGGCGCAGCGCTCCATGTAGGCAGCCATCTCGTCGAGCAGGTCGGCGCGGATTGAGGCGATGTCGGGATTCGGTGGCATGACGCAGCACTCCTTCAAAATTGATGGGGTGCCAATGTAGCATGAAGCGGCGCGCCGGCGCCTTGCATTACTCGCTGAATTCGATGTCCATCTGCTTGCCGTCGTAGCAGAATGTCATCTGCTCGCCTTCTTCGTCGCGGATCTCCAGCACACCGCCGGCTTCGACGAAGGGTCCGAGCGTGTCGAACAGGCGAATCAGCCAGTTGGTGATGATCTCGATATCGCCGCCGTCGATCAGCAGCGCGCCTTCCTGGCGCTGGCTGGTGAAGCCGATCGATTCAAGGAAAGCCGGGAAGTCCCGTTCGGCGCGTGCGCGTTCGGCGAAAAAGGAGTCGCATCCTTCGAACGATGTGCGAATCGCGTTGAACGCCTCCGGTTGCCGGGCGTTCCTGATAACGATGCTGGCATCGTAGATCCATGCTGCAGTACTCACTTGCACTCCCAATTCGTCAGAAGACTGGCGCGGTCGGTACGCAGCCAGGATCGTATTTCCTGACGACAGTTTTACATGCCTTTCAAAAACTGTCAAAGCGCCGATGAAGGGCGTTGTTTTCGGAGCGCAGGTCAAGGATAAACGAACGACTTGACCAAGGTCAGTTCGCCCGGCGCGCGCAATGGCACGCGCACCACTTCCTGGCGCTCGTTCGGTGAATTTTCGTTGGTGATGATCGCCACCTGCGCCACCGTCAGGATGCCGCTGTCCTGGCCGGCCCCGTAATAGTTCACATAGACGTGGTAGTTCCCCTTCGGCGGCGCGGCGCTGGAAAAAATCTCCGGGCCATAACCTGTGGTGACGTCGACATCGAGCGCGCCGCCGTTGGGCATGACCCGGTTGCCGTACCACGAGTGGCCGCCGTCGGGCGCGACCACGTGCAGGTCGACATCGGTGCCGTCACTGTCCCACGACAGCACCACGCGCAGGCGCGACTGGGTCTTGCCGGCGTACGAATCGAGGAACTGGGTGCGATTGCGCGCCTTGCCGTCGGGCGAGCGCACTTCCACGCTGTTCGACCCGCGTCCGAAGGCATACGGGCGCGCGAAGCTGCCATCTTCCTGCACCGCCATCGGCATCGCCACGCCGTTGACCACCAGGGTGGCCGGCTTGCTCTTGCCCTTGCCGCCGATGCGCCCGCGAATCTCGGCCGTCGGACTCTGCCCCTCCTGCACGCTGACCGACGCCGCCGGATAATTCACATCCTGCGAATACGCCTCTTTGGCGCCCTTGGAATTGCGCCAGCCGCTGTTGGGCGAGTCGATCTTCACCTGGGCCAGGGCGGTGGTGGACAACAGCAGTGCGGATATCAACAGTATTTTCATGATCAGGTGTGGTGGGATTATTGATGCGCTTCCAGGCGCGTATCGACCAGGCGCCGCGCCAGTTGTTCGACCAGGACTTCATCCTGCCCGCTCGGGTGGTTGCGCAGGCCCAGGTGCAGGAACTCGTGCGCCAGGGTGATGCGGTCTTCGCGGCTGGCCAGGCCGCGCAAATAGATCCGGTTACGCGACTGCTCCGAATACGGCGCACCGCGCACCAGATGGCATACCGCCGGCGGTTCGGCCGGTGTTTCGTAGCCGGCCTGTTTGCGCAGCACGCGCTCCCACTGCGGCAGTTCGCGCGCCAGCCACGCCTGCGCGCCGGGCAGGCGCACGCACTGCTGCGAGTCGCCGCCCGAGAGCGTGGTCAGGTCGGCGCCGGGATAGGCCGCCGTCAGGATGGCGTCGAAACGCATTCCCCGCTGCGCCTCTTCCACCGCCTGGCTCCACGCCATGGTGTCCTTCGACGCCGTATCGGCGTGATAGCGCACGTTCACGCCGGACAGCACCAGCTGGTCGGTCCAGTCGGCGATGGCGCGCGCCGCCACGCTGGCCGGCTGGGGAGCGACGCGCTGCGTGGCGCTGCTGTCGGCGATGCGCTGGCAACCCTCGGCCCACTGCGCGTTCTGCTGCAGATAGGTACGCGCCGCCACCGCCAGCGCCTTGGCTGCCTCCGGCGCGCTGGTACCGCCCTCACGGTCGATCACGCGCGCCACGTACTCGTTGACCCCGAATCGTCCGGTCAGGCGCGTCCGGCCCTGCGGATCGCGCTCCAGCACCATGTCGTTCTGGCTGAAAAACGCCAGGCTGCGGCCGTTCTTGAAGCGCACCTGGTACGGCCCGCGAAGGAGTCCCGGCACGGCGGCGTTGCGCCCTGCCGCCACCGCCTTGATCGGATAGCGCGCGAAGTAATCGACCACCACGCAGCCCGCGTCAAGTGGCGCCGCCGCCGACGGCAAGGTACTGGCCAGGCGCGGCGCCCATTTTTCCAGGATGCGGCTGCTGGTGTCGGCGCCGCCGAACCACAGCGGCGTGCCATCGGCCAGCCAGCCGGCCGCGCCGCCGAGCCGCTCGGTCGTGCGCTGCGGATGGTGCCACGAGTAGGTCTTCACGCGCAGGCGGCTGCCGAACCAGCTGGCGGTGTTGACGCCGCGCGCGCCCAGCACCACGTGCAGCAGCGCCGACTCGGCGTCCTTGCGGCTGTCGGCCGGAATGCTGGCCAGCGCCAGCATCAGGCTGCGCAGGCTGACCAGGCGTTCCGGCGCCAGGTTGGCCGGGTCGGCCAGCCAGTCGTATTCGCCGCTCGCATCGCGCCCGAGACGCTCGCTCCAATATTGCTGCCACGGGCGACGCGTAAGCATTAACCGGGCCGGCGAGAAAAACAGGCCGCACGACTGCGCCAGCGCCAGGTCGCGCGCGATGCTTTTACCGGCGGTGCAGCAGTACACTTCCTCGTTCTTTTGGCCGCCGCAGGTGTAGTCCGGGGTCGGCATTTTTTTGTCGATCGCATACACGTACACGAACAGCTTCCACAGGCTGCCCAGCGGCACCTGGCGCGCGCCGTCGAAGGGCGCGCGCCTGCTGCCGCCCTTGTCGTCGAGCTGCAGCGCGGTGAGCTGGCCGTCGCGCCACCACGCCACATCGAGCGTGGCCGCCTGCGCCAGTGGTGCGCACAGCGCCAGCGCCAATGCGCATCGGCTTGACCGCCATGCCGGCATTATTCGACCTGCAAGGTGCGCATGGTCTTGCCCTCGCCTTCCAGCGCCTTGTTCTCGGGCTGGTACATGCGGTAGTAGCGCGCCGGCGGCAGCACGTAACTGCCTTTTTGCGCAAAGCGCAGCAGATGGCGCACGCGCAGCGGTTCGGCCAGTGGCTCGACCGGCACCACGTAGCCTTCACGGCGCGATTCATGGCGCGCAGCTTCCAGCGCTTCCTTTTTCTCGCCGGCGAGCGTCATGCCCCAGGTGGTTGCCTCGACCGAGGCGCCGGGCGGCAGCGCCACTTCGAGCAGGCCATAGCGGTACTTCGCGCCGGCCGCCGGCGTGAGCGTGATTTCGTCCAGGTACAGCGCGTCGGTGCGCAACGCCTCGCCGTTTTTCACGGGCACGGGGCTGAAGGTCTTGTCCTTCTGCTCCATGCGCATCAGGCGCCGCTCGATCTTGACCGGCAGCGTATGCGTTTCCGCTTCGCGGCTGTCGTACTGGATGATGGCCACCGTGTTCTCCGGCGCGGCTTCGGCCAGTTGCAACTGGGTCGGCACACCCTTCACAGGCTGCCAGCGGAACAAGGCCTGGCCGAGCGGGCTGGCCGATTTCTGCCAGGTGCCGGTGAGCGCGACGCCGGCGTCTTTCGCGGCCGGCGGGCCGCCCAGCTTCTTCTGTACCCACACCAAGGTCAGCGCGCGGTCCAGGGTCGCCATGTCGGAGCGCACCGCGCCCAGCACGGCGTCGGCCTGGCTGGCCGGCAGCTGCCCGCCCAGCATCAGCAAGGCTTGCGCCAGTGGCGCCGGGTTGGCGCGCAAGGTGGTCCACGCGGCGCTGACTTGCTCCTGCAGTTCGGGGACGAGCGCCACGCCATCGTTGGCGGCGATCACCGACAGCAGGGCCAGGGTCAGCGCCTGCGAGTTGCCGCTTTCGGCGGTGAGCAGCATGCTGCTGGTCGGCGCCAGCGCGGCCGGCTTGGCGTCGAGTTTTGTCTTGGCCAGTTCGTCGGCCAGGCCGGAAGCGAGCGTCTTGACCGGCAAGCCCATTTCCTGCGCCAGCCACAGGGTCAGCGCACGGTACAGCACCGGCTCTTTCAGGCCTTCCTTGCCGTACATGGCCAGCAAACCTTGCCAGTGCTCGGGCGGCATCTCGATGCGCAGCGCGCGCGCCGCGTACCAGTCGGCGTAATAGGCGTAGGCCGTCATCAGCGAATTGCCGGCCGTGGCATTGCCCCACCAGCCGAATTGCGCTTCCGGACCAGCCATCGACACCAGTCGCAGGCGCTGCGCCTGCAAGGTGTTCAAGAGGCGCAGTTGCACCGGGCCGGCTTCCGGGCCGAGGTTCTGCAATCCGAGCGCCAGCGGAATCAGGCGGCTCGATGTCTGTTCCACGCAACCGTACGGATACTCGATCAGGTCGTCGGCGATGCGCGCGAAGTGGCTGGCTGCGCCGCTGGCGAACGAAACGCGGATATTGCGCGCGTCCGCCGGCAGCGTGACTGGCACGCTAGCGCCGGTCAGCGGCACGCTCAGGGTGCGTGGGCTGTTCCAGGCGGCCGGCAATGCCTGCACGTCGGTGTCGAGCGCGTCGACCAGTTTGCCGTCCTGTTTGACTTCAAGGCGCATCGGGCCACTGTAGGCCGGCAGCGGGAACTGCACATAGTTCACGCCACGGCGGGCGGTGATCTTCTCGGTCTTGACGACCGCGCCGGCGGTGAGGGTTACTTCAACAGGCTGGTCGCTGGCGGTCTGGTTGAACACCGCTACCGATGCCTGCGGCGCGTCGCCCACGCGCATCCAGTCCGGCGCGGTCCACTTGGCGAAGAAGTTCTTGTCCGAGCGCAGATAGCCGCTGTGCTGGCCGACCCGCCCCTGCGCATCCATGGCGCGGCCGGTGATGCGCCAGCGCGTCAGTGCGTCAGGCATGGTGAAGGTGACGCGCGCGCGGCCGTCGGCGTCGGTCTTGAGCGCGGGCGCCCACAGGGCCGTGTCTACATTGTCGCGACGCGGGCGTTCCAGCACTTTGACGCCACGCTCATTGTAGTTATGGCGCGCGGGGGCGCCGGCGCTGCGCCCGGCGGCCAGGTCGTAGCTGATGAACGACAGGCTGGCGGTGGTGCGCACGTTGTTGCGGCGCGGGTGGTAGAAGAAGTCGCCGATATCGGGCGCGATCTCCGGCTGCAGCACGTAGATCATTTCGTCGACCACGCCCAGCGTGACCAGGGTCGATACCGGTTTGCCGTCCATTTGCGCGGTGACGTCGATGGTGACCTTCTCGCCCGGCTGGTAGACTTCCTTGTCGGTCTTGAACTGCAGCGCGATGCGCGGCTCGACGATCTGGATGCCGGCGTTCTGGAACACGAAGTCGCCCTTGCGCGTGTACGCCACCGAGAACGTGATGTTCGGGCCGTAGTCGTCCTTGACGGGAATCTTCACGCGCCACTGGTTCGGCGCCACGCGCACCGGCTTGATCCAGTCGGCGCCGGCGGTGAGCAGGCCAACCTGTTCGACCTTGTCGCGCTCGAGCGTCAGCAAGGCCTGGTCGACCGGGTCGGCGAAGGTGATCAGCGCTTCGGCGGTGTCGCCGGCGCGGTAGCGTTCATGGTCAAGCACGATCTCGATGCTGCCCGGCGTGGCCGCCAGCCCCTGGCCGCTGACCCAGTGGCTGGTGCCGCCGACCAGGTTGTTCTGGGCGTCGCGCAGGCTCAGTTGATACGAACCCGATGCAGGGAAATTCACATCCCAGGTCGGCTTGGCAGCGTCGAACACGCCCTCGGTTTTGGTCTGCTTTTCGAGCTGGATCATCTCCCAGCGCACCGGCTTGGCGCCTGCGGTGGCCTCGGCCGCAACGTCGAAGCGCACCGTTTCGCCGGGCGCGGAAAAGCGCCGCTGCGCCTTGACCGTGTACTGGCTGGCCGAGCGCTCGATCATCAGTTCGCGGGTGCTCCTGACGCGGTAGGCCGCGCCGTCAGAGGCCAGTACGGTGAGGATGTAGCGCGACGGGTCCTTGGCCTGCGGCAGGACGAAATCGACATTGCCCTTGCCGTCGCTGACCAGTTCCTGGGTCTTCAATTCGACCGGGAACGCGCCGCTGTAGCGCAATTCGCCTTCGACCATGGCGTTTTTCTGGGCGCGCAGGGTCAGCGACAGGCTGGCTTTGGCGACCGGCGTGCCGTCCGGGTAGCGCAATTCGATGCGACCCTTGACATCTTCGCCAGTCTTGAAATCAGCCTTGGCCGGGACCAGGTTGATCTCGAAATGCGGCTTGACGTAGTCGGCCACGCGGAAGGCGGCGCCGTACTGGGTGTCGCGGTAGGTGAAGCGCAGTTCGTAGCCGCCGGCGCCGGCGTTGTCGGGCAGGCGGAAGCGCGTATCGCTGCCGGTTTCCCCGATCAGTTGCAGTGAATGCGTCAGCAGCGGCGTGCCGTTCGGATCGAACACGGTCAGCGCCAGCGGCGCCGTCACGGCCGCCTGCGAGGTGCGCGCGCCGGTAAATTCGCGGCCGATGAACTTGACGTTGACTTCGTCGCCCGGCCGGTACAGCGGACGGTCGGTAACGGCATACACCTTGGTGTTATAGATTTCGCTGTCGTAGTAAAAATTCTCGGACACGAACACGCCGCCGCTGCGGTCTTCGCCCATCACATACGTGTGCTCAGGGCTGCCGCGATCGAGCGAGACCACGCCATTGGCGCCGGTGCGGCCCGATTGCAGCACGCCGCTGCCGTCGGTCCAGGTGACGTCGACGTCCGGCACCGCGGCGCCGTTGTCGCGCCGCGCGGCCCACACCAGCATCTGGTTGGCAGACACCTTGGTAATGGCCATCGTGTCCGACACGAACACCAGGGTGGTGGCGCGGTGCTCGCCGATGATCGCCTCGACCAGGTACAGGCCCGGTTTGCGCTGGCCGATCGGGATCATCACGTTGCCGGCGCTGGTGGCCATGAATTCGCTGCTCGAGCCTTCCATCTTGATGCCGGCCGGCGGCGTGATGATCTGCGCCTTCCAGACCGGGTAGCGGAAGCGGTCGACCAGATCGTAGCCCTTGAGCGGCTCGTACTGCGGCTGCTGGCGGAACGGCACCGGGCGCGTGATCGATTCGCTGGTGGCCAGCTTGGGCTGGGCGCTGGTGACCGCCTCGCGCGCATCGTTCGAAAACAGCTTGCGCCAGGCCATGCGCGACTGCTTCCACCAGCGGTCCCACAGCATGGTCAGGGTGTTGAGCAAGCCCTCGCCCTTGTAATTGCCGGCCACCTGCACGCGATGCAGGTTGCGCTGCTTTTTCAGGAACTCGAGCGGCTCTGGCACGCGGTACACCAGCACATCGACGCCGCCGTACTCCTCCAGGTTGGAGCGCGCCATATCGCGCCCCGGCACTTCCAGGCGCACCTTGGCCACTTCGCCGCTGCCGTAGGCCGCGTCGGACAGCAGGAAGAACGGTTCGCCCTTGAAGCTGGTGTAATTGGTGCCGGACGGTGCGGCGCTGGCCTCGGCGGGCTTGGCCTGGGCCTCGACTGCCTCGGCCTCCTGGGCCGGCGCCAGCGCGGGCACGAAGGCGCACAGCAGCACCAGCAGCGCCATGGCGCGCGTGATCGGATTGTTCATGTTAAAAACGCCAGCCGGAACATGCCGGCGAAATTGGGATTGTCGACCGCTGGTTGCCACCGCGTGTCCTTCCAGGTTTTGAGTTGTGGGACATCAACGGTACGCAGTCCGTTGTCGTTCGGTGTGACGGTGCCGGTGTGGTACGCGATGCGCGCGCCCATCCAGACCATCAGGTGATGTTCGTCGCCCTGGTCGAAAAACAGCAGGTCGCCGGGCTGCGCCTGATTGACGTCGCGCCCGATGAAGCGGCTGTTGTTCTGCACCAGGCCGATGGCCGACACATAATGGCCGACCGTGCCGCCAGTCTGCACCCAGCGGTTGCGCAGCACTTGCTGGGCCGGCGTCAGTTCGAGTTCGGGCGGCAGCTGGCCGTCGCTGCCGATGCCGTTGGCGCGCATCCACCGGGCGTCATGCACGGTCAGCGCCTCGTTCACGGCAAAGCGCACCAGGCCTGCGCAGTCGCGGTGTTGCCAGCGCGGCGACGGGCCCTGCTCCATCTGCGCGTTCACGATGCGCAGCATCCACGCCTGGAAGGCGCGGCTCTGCGCCTTCGACAGGTAGGCGGGCATGGCGGCGGCCGGCGCGCCGGTGAGCGCGCGCGCCAACGGCAGCACGGCGCAGCCGGCGGCGAGGCCGAGCAGGTGACGGCGGGTGACTGCCATCATTTATCGATCGCCTGCCACTCGACCTGCTGCCAGCTCACGCCACTGGCGGGCAGCGACTTGAGCACGAGCCGGTATGGCGGATATTTTTTGAGCGCGTTCAGGCGCGGCACCAGGTGCGCGTCGGCGGCGGCGCGCAGCACCGGCTCGCGCGCGGACGGCAGCGCGTCGAAGGCTTCCTTGCGGATCAACTCGGCCAGCGCGGACGGCGCGATCAGGCCCACCGTGCGCGAGGAATCGCTCAGGCGGTCGGCAATCGCCGGGGCCTGCTTGCGGGCGACCGCCAGCGCCTGTTCGACCAGCTTGCGGTCTGGCGAAAACAGCACGGTCTGGCCGCTCACCGCCAGGGTCGGATGCTGGGGACCGATGCCGGTGGCGACTTCGCGCTGCCACAGCGTGGCGCCGTTCGGGCCCGCCGATTTTTGCACCGCCCCGCTTTTCTTGTTGCCGATGGCGGCCGCGAACAGCGCGCCATACAGCTCGTCGCTGCCGCCCGCCTTGCGGGTGGCCACCACCAGCGGCGTGTACAGGCGCGAGGTGCCGTACCAGCAGACGGCGGCCGGTCCCGTCAACTGTTCGGACAGTGGCGCCACGTTGGACGACGCGTCGACGTCGCCCAGCACCGTCTTCATGGCGGCCCAATCCGCGGGCAAGGCGAAGCAGGCGGCCGGATTATGCGGCAGCACCGGCCACAGGGCGCGGTTGTCGTAGCCGCCGGCGGCCAGCTTGCCGGCGTCGACCAGCGCGCGCGTCTGCCACTGGCCCTTGGTAAAGTCGAAACGCAGCGCGTCGAGCGCGCCGAAGAATGGCTGGTAGCCGAAGGCCAGCACGTCGGCCTTGACCGCCACGCTGTGACCGTCGACCGGCTGGGCGTCCAGGTGGAACTGCTGGCGCAAGGCCTGCTGTTTTTTCGGATCGGCGGCGAGCAGGTTGGCCACCGTCGTCTCGGCTTTGCCGTCGGCCTTGCCGTCGGCGCCGAACACCATGGCCGGATCGGACAGGATCACCATGCGCGTGCCGCGCGCGGCGATCAGCAAGGTGCGCTTGTGGGCGTAATTGAGCGAGTACAGCGCGACCTTGTCGCCCTCGACGCGAATCTCGCCGGCCAGCGTCATCTGGGTGTCCTTGAGCGCGACCTTGCCCGCTTGTTCGAGCAGGCGCGTCATGCTGTTGCGCGAAACGGCGATGGCGAAGTGCTTGAGCGAGCCGTCTTCTTCGCGCCACAAGGCCACGTCGGCCGGCTCGTCGAGCACCGTGCGGATCAATTGGTCGCCCCAGCCCAGTTGATGTTCATAGGCGATGCGGCGCAAGGCGCCCTGCAGGCCCAGTTTGTCGCCATTCTGCTCATAATAGAACACGAAATCCTCGCGCAGCACGTCGCGCGCCAGCGGAATGGTGAGCAGGTCGCGCGGCAGCGACGACAGGCTTTTGGTCACGATCAGCGCGTCGGGCTGCGACAAGTCGATGTTCAGGCCCTTGCCGTGGTGCGCTTTCTTCCAGCCGAACATGGCATAGCCAGCCACGGCGGCGGCGCACAGGGCGACGCCCGCAGCGATGATTCCCAACTTTTTCTTGTTCATAGTGTATCGATGGTGACTGGCGGCGGAGGTAATGATGTTTTTCGCATAATAGCGTAGAGTATCATTTTCATGTCGCGGAAGAAAGTAAACATTCCGACAGGCGATGCGTTAGCACCTGCGCGTGAGTTTTCGGCCACACGGCGTGAGGATAGCTTCCCAAGTGCGACGACCTGGCCACCATGGCAATCCCCCGCCCCCGGTGTCAGGCCATCAGCGCGCGCAGGTTGGCGATGCGCTGTTGCAAGCGCTCGGCGATATGCCGGTGCGGGGCATGCGCGGCGACCTCGCGCTCGATCGCCACCAGCAGCGCCGTCGCGCCAGCGTGGTCGGGCGCCTCGCGCCGGATCAGCCACCACGCTTGCGTGATCTGGCAGTTGGCATGGTCGCTCCCCAGCTCATACCCCAGGCGCCACAAGGTCGGCGCCGACACGCCGGCGTAGCGCGCCATCATGCTCGCAGCCCAGTCGGCGGCAGCGCCAATCTGGCGGCGCTTGAGCGGCGCATCGTCGCACAGGCGCGCCATGGCGCTGAGAATATCGAGCTTGCGGCGCAGAGTCCCTTCGTGGTCCGACGCCGGCAGGCAGGGATACAGGCCGCCGCTGCTGCCGATGTGGCGTTCCACCGCAATCAAGGCCTCGTCCAATCTGTCGCGATAAATCAGGCTGTCGATCTCCCTGTGCGCACTGGACGCCGCCTGCCCGCCCACGGTGTTCCAGCGGATCAGGGTGGCCGGCAAGGCCGCCCGCAGTGCGGACAGGAAGGCGCATCCCGGTTCGCAGTAGCTGAACTGGATCGCTTCCAGCCAGGGCATGGCCGACAACACCCGCAAGGCCGATGGCGTCATCGCAGCGGCAATCTGCAAGTCCAGCGAGCGCAGTTGCGGCATGCGCGCCAGGCAGTCGGGCATCCGGCCTGCCATCTCGGGCGCAATGTGCAGGTGCTCCAGGGTCGGGCTGTACCAGCCTTCATGCGCGGCGGCGATACTGGCGCCATCCTTGATGTTCAGGCGGTTGGCAAAGCGCCGCAGCGCGGGAAAACCGCGTAGTGACACGTTGAACGCCCAATCCACATGCTCGTCGCTGCGGCTGAACGCATGGCCGATATCGAGTTCCTCCAGCGCCGCAAAGCCGCCATCGATGGCGGGAAACGCAGTCAGGTCGTTGCCGGCGACATGCAATACGCGCAGCTTCGGCAGGCGGGCCAGCCAGTCGGGCAGCGCCGCCAGGCCACAGTCGGACAGGTCGAGCACCTCGAGTTCGCGCAGTGCCGCGACGCAGTCGGGCACCCGGACGATCCGGTTACCGGCGAGACTGAGCCAGCTCGCGCCGGCAAAACGGGTAATCGACTCGGGTACGGTCTTGAGGTCGCATTTGGACAGGTCGAGCCTGAGGACCGGCCCGTCGATGGCTTGCAGGTCGAGTTGCGCGAGCCGGGCACGCCCGGCGCGGCTGACCGTGACGGGCGGCTGTTTGCCGATCTGCGCGGGCGGGAGCAGCACGCAACGACCTTCTTCCAGCGTTTGCCTGACCAGTTCATCGATCGGCCAGTTGGCCGAATCGAGCAAGTCGGGTAGCAGCATGCGGTTGATCGCTTCCCCTTCGAAATGTACCGGGATGGTCAGCCACCCGCGCGTGCAGGCCACATGCGCGCAGTCGACGGGGCCGGCGAACGTCATGTAAAAGTCGGCGCAGACGATGGCGTGGGCGCGCGTGCCGCCGCCCACGTCGAGCGAGCCGTGGTTGTAGAAGCCGTAGATGGTGCTGCCGACCGCCAGGTCGCCACCGATCCGGGTGGCGCCCCCGCCCAGGCTCAGGCTGCGCGCAGTGACGGTGCCGCCGACGATGAGCGACGGCGCCCAGTCACGGTCGCTGTCGCACAGGACCACGCCGGGCGCGTGCAGGTTGCCCGTGATGACAATCGCGCACAGGATTTTATCGTCCGCATGGTGCGCGGCCAGGTCGCCGCACAGTTCTGCCATCGTCAGCGGCCCGTCGGTCGCGCACGACCAGTCGCCGTCGACCAGGATGGCGACCATCTCGTCATCGTCCATGGAGTACGCGCCCAGCAGGGCCTTGAGGTCGTCGACCGGCCCAAGCACCGCTTGCACGGCCACGCCGGCCGGAACGATGCGCGGCACGGCGCCCGTCACGGCTGGCGCCCCGCAGGTGCCGCGCCAGGCGGCGCGCAGGCGAGCTTGAAATCGACATGAAAATGCTCGTCGTGGCGCACCCATGGCTTGCCCTTCATGAACGGGATGTGCGTTCGCAGCCACGGCCCGCGCGCGCTGGCCAGCAGCGCCGGCATGAAGCGCGGATCGACGATCACCAGCCCCAGCGCCGCGCCGTGCGCCCTGGCGGCCGCGTCGAGCTGGTACAGGTGCTCGGCGTAGGCGGCGAAGTCGATGCGGTAGTCCTGGTAGCGGCCATCGGCGTCGAATTCGATGTCGTAGCCGTAGTGGTTCCCGGCGCTGGCCGGCAGCGAGGCCGGCGCGCCGCTCGCATCGCGCACCGGCACGAAGAAGTCGGCCGACAGCCCGTTCTGGTGGGTCTTGTGCGGCGCGAACGGCCCGCCGTTGGCCATGCCGGTTTCGCCGTACACATACCTGGCGGCCGGCGTTGCCGCGTGCGCGCCCATGTACGCGTCCAGGATGATGCGCGCCACCGTCGCATGCACATGGGTGCGGCCGGCGGCAATCGCCTGTGCGCTGTAGGCGGAAAAATTCGGCCCCGATACCGGCAGTTTGACACCCCCTTCGAGCCGCCCCTTGCTCACGCTGCCGAAGCACTGGCTGGCCGGCGCGGCGTGCGCACTCAAGGCGCCCAAGCCAAAGGCCAGCATCGCGATGGCGCGTGCCGGCCCGGAAAATACAGCAAGAGATTGACGCAACATGGTGCCAAGCCGGGCGCGCGGGACGCCGGCAGTGTCGTTAAAAGAGAACCATTCTTGCGCATCGCGCGTGCTTGCGCAAGGCGACTGTCATGAGCAGGTCATTTTGCGATGCAAGAATGCGCGCTTCCCCACCCCGCCCGGCCAGGTGCCGGTCCACCGGAGTCGATGCATGAGAATCACACCTTCCGTTCGCCCGTCCCTTGGCCTGGCCGCCGCCTCGCTGTTGCTGCTGGCCGCTTGCAGCAGCGACGACGAACCTGCCGCCGCGCCGGCTCCCGCCCCGATCGCGCCGCCAGTGGCGGCGCCGGCCGCGACGCCCAGTGTCGCCTTCATGACGGATGTGCATTTCGAAGACGTGTACGGCGACTTCAAGAGCGCGCAGTTCAGCGGCATTCCTACCAAGGACGGCAAGAACGCCACCATCCGCACCATGTACGCGCAGCTCACCTCGACGCGCCTGTTCAACGAAAACTACTTCGCCTTCCGCGCAGCTCTTGACGACGCGTTCGCCAGGGGCATCCGCCTGGTCGCGCTGCCGGGCGACTATTCGGACGATGCGCAGCCGATCAACATCAACGGCATCAGCGCCATCCTGCACGAGTACCAGGCCAAGGGCATGCGCTTCTTTATCGCTCCGGGCAATCACGACCCCAACGAGCCGTACGACGATGACGAAGCCGGCAAGAGCGATTTTTTGACCAGGGACGGCAAGGAGCAGAAGGTGTTCGCCAGCGGGAACGCGGCCTGCAAGGCCAAGGACCCGACCGTCGTCTGCACCAACGAACTGCTGGAGATGGGCTATGAAAAGTTGATCGCCAAGCTGTCCGGTTTTGGCTACATGCCGAACAAGGCCGACCTGCACTGGGAAACCCCGTTCAGCAATTACCCGGGCGGCAAATACAGCTACGCCGAAGCGATGGCCAGCGGCGACGTGCGCAACCGCCAGTTCGAAATGTGCGCCGAGGGCGAAGGCGGCATGTACCGGGCCGACGGCGAAAAGCCCTCGGCAAGCCTTACACGAAGTGCAGCGACATCATCGATTCGAGCTACCTGGTCGAGCCGGTCAAGGGCTTGTGGCTGCTGTCGATCGATGCCAACGTGTTTATCCCGAACGCCTCGTTCGACCCGGCCAAGCCGAAGGCGTTCAAGGGTTTCGATGGCGCCGGCAACGCGGGCTGGAACAAGGTCCTCACGCACAAGCGGCACCAGATGGCGTGGATCAAGTCGGTCACCGCGCGCGCCAGGGCGGAAGGCAAGCAATTGATGGCGTTCTCGCACTATCCGACCATGGATTTCTACGCCAACCAGACCGACGCCATGAAGGCCGTATTCAAGCCGGGCGCGTTCCAGACGGCGCGCGTGCCGGCGGCGGCCACCACGGCGGCACTGGCGGCCACCGGCCTGCGGCTGCATGTGGGCGGTCACATGCACTTTAACGGCACCAACGACTATCAGGATGCGGCGGGTAATTTCCTGGTCAATGTGCAGTCGCCGTCGCTGGCCGTGTACGGCGCCTCGTACAAGGTGGTCACCTACAAGGATGCCGACACGGTCGACGTGAGCACCGTGGCCCTGACCAACGTGCCGCGCTTTAACGAGCTCTTTGCGCTGTACGAGAGCGAGTACGCCTTCCTGCAAGGCAGCGGCGCCGAGGCCGATATCAAGAAGCGCTGGAACCACGCCATCCTCGATACCAGGTCGTACGGCGAATTTACGCGCTACTATTTCGGCGAGTTGTCGCGCCTGCGCTTCATGGATGAATACTGGCCGTGCGAGATGAAGGAAGCGGCGACCAGCCTGAACGCGAAGCAGATGCTGATTCTGTCGCAGTTAGACACCAGGGTCACGCTGGCGCAGCTCAAGGACGCGCCGGGCATCGTGCCGCTCACCGCATCATGCGCGGCCAAGGGGACGGTGGCCGGCACGCCGGCACCGGCCGTGCAACTGGCCACCGACTGGGCCGACGCCACCATCCGCGCCGGCAAGCTGGCGGCAGCGGCGGGCCTGAAACTGGACGACTTTGCCAACGTCACCGCCTACGACTTCCATGGCGACTTCCACCGCACCGTGTATGCGGGCGAACTGGCCCTGCGCGACATGGGCGCGGAGCGGGTGCGCATGTACAAGGTGTTGATGGCGGCGTTTCCGGCCAAGCCGGCGGCGCCGGTCAGGGTGGGCGCCCAGCCGTCGGACCAGAACCCGGTCCACGTGCTGTTCCAGGACCAGTTCAAGCAGGTGTTCTCGATCTTCAAGGGACTCGGCTCGGCCAAGCCGAGCGATCACTTTACGGTGGACCTGAAGGCGAAAACGGTCACCAACGCCAATCCCGGCGGCTTGAGCTTTAACTGAAGTCCCGCCCTGGCTCGCGACACTCAGGACACTAAGCAGTGCTGAGTGTACCGCCGCACCCACACAGATGCTAGCGTGGACCTTGCGCCAAGCGGGCGCTCTTTCCAGGGAGCTTCAATGTACATCGTCCAATCCTTGCGTGCGCGCACGTTGCACTAATCCCGTGAGCAAGAAAACCGAGCCAAAAGCCATGTATTGCCAGCCGCACGAAGATGTGGTCGTCTGCGGCGGTGCCTACCTGAAATAGGCGGCCCGACTACTGCGGCCTGGCTCGATTGAATCAACCAGAAGGTGTGCGTCTGCACAAAGGTCCCCTGTCCCAGCGGCCTACCCTGAGAGTGCGCATCAACGCCCTGAGCGACCGATTGGTCGCCAGAAACGTCTGCGCGAGGTAGCCGTAAGCAGTATTCATAGCGGGACTTTTAAGGGGCATTACCATGAATTTATCAGTCAAACAGTATGCAAGCACGCTGGCAGTGTGCGGGGCGCTTTTTTGCGCGGCAGGTGCGGCCCAGACCAATCCACAACAGTCCTACGGACCTCAGTTCTCCGGCAAAGTCACATCGGCAATCGATCCCAAAACCGGCGACGTGAAAATTTGCTTCAAAGAAACCGGCCTGAAAAAGGACACGAAGGTCAGCTATGTGGCAAAAGGGACGGTCACGGCCTCGTACGCCTGCCGTAACCCCGCCGGCAAATGCCCACCGGGCCAGGATACGGTCATCAAGGAAACCGTTACCGCCTCGGCCAGCTACCAAGCCGACAAGTACGGTACGGTGTCGGCCTGCATTACGCTGAAAGTGCCAAAAGTTAAACACAACCCATGCCCGGGTCCGATGACACTGGTGCTGGAAAGCGTGCGCTGGACAGACCTGAGCATCACCGACGTGACCAATAAGCTCACAGCGGCCGCGTATCCGGCGAAGCAGTCGGTCAACTTCGGCTCCTGCCCTGGCGGTAAGTAAGGGTTTGCGGCGTCTCGCCTGCCGCGCCGAACAGGTCGCGGTAGTGGCGGTACCAGTTGCTCTGGAACCGCTGCTGCGGGTCGAGACGCCTTTTCCATTCCAAGAATTCGCCGAAAGCCGGATGGCAGGCCTGCACCTGGCGCAGGCTGGCCGCTGCCGCATAGGTCAGGTAATAGCTGCCGCCGCGCGCCATGGCCAGGTCGATCAGGCGCCGGAAGGTCTCGTTGGTCGCCTCGATGGCGTGCGCCGTATGCGCCGTGTGCAGGTTGAAGATGACGCAGGCGTAGTCTTGGCGCGCCCAAGGCAGGAAGCTTTCGCGGTCCGCTTCGATCAGGCGGATGGTACCGTAGATCAGGTCCACGCCATGCTGGCGAAAGTCGGCCGCGGCCTCGCGCATGAAGTCGCACAGGCGCTCGCGCGGCACGTACAGCTCACCGATCATCTCCGAACCGCAGTGTCCCAGCTTGCGGTCGATGGCGCGGTGGTAGCCGTCCGGGTAGGTGCTTTGCTGGAGCCGATCGCTCCAGGCCACCTGGCCGTCGGTGGACAGGTAGTGCGCGGCGTACTGCGCGAAGGCGTCCGTCTTGTGGGTGTGGGCTAGTTCCAGCAGGGCGCGCCAGTCCTGTTCCGACAGGTCCTTGCCGGCCGCGCCGAGCGGCGTCGCATCGTCCACCGGCAGGTAGCACGAGAACACGCCGCGCTGCATGAAGTCGCTGCTGGCCGGGTCGATTGCGAACTGAAAATCGCCGTAGACGTAGCCGGCGTCGATGCGCTGCCCGAAGGCGGCCGGCAAGTCATCGAGACCGATCACGCTCACGTCCCTTCGCATCTTGCGCCGTGGCGCCAGGCGCAGGGTGACGCTGGCGATTACGCCGAACAGGCCATAGCCGCCAATGGCCAGGTTGAACAACAAGGGGTGGCGCTGGCGGCTGCAATGATGCAGCGTGCCTTGGGCGTCGACCAGCTTGAACGCTTCGACGTCGGCGATGAAGGGCGCCATGCGCAGGCCGCGTCCATGCACGTTGGCCGACAGGCAGCCGCCCAGGGTGAGCGCGTCGGCGCCGGTCTGCTTCTGGCGGATGCTCCAGCCGTGGGCTTTTCCTTGTGGCGCCGCGTGCAGATAGTCGATCAAGGCCGGCCACTGCATGCCGCCCTCCACTTCGATCAGGCCGTTGACGTCGTCGAAGTCGAGCACGCGGTTCATGTGGCGCATGTCGAGCAGCAGGGCCGCTTCGCCGAACTGCTGCCCTCCCATCGCATGGCGCGCGCCGCAAATGGCCACCGGCAGATTGTGCTCGGCGGCGTGGGCGATTGCCGCGCTGATGCCGGCCACGTTGCGCGGAGCGATAATATCCGCCACGCGGGTGGCGTTCAGGCCGGAATGGACATCGTTCACTAATGGGAAGTCGTTGGAATGGTTCATGGCGGGTTCTCAGGGAAGGCGACCGAATGATTATTGCAGCGGGGAGCACGCAGGCCAACCGCTTCCGTTCGGGTGCCGCCCGACGCTACCAAAGGTAGCGCCGCGTTGGCGCCGCGTACAATGAAGGCACGTGTGTTGGACTTTTTGGAGCCGCCCATTCAATCGAGCAAACTCTCCCGCGAAGCATTCGCCATCGCCCTCCGGCACGGGCGCGGCTCCGTCGTGATGCACTTGCGCGCGCACGGGATGGACGATGTCGAGGACCTGGTGCTGGCGGCCTGCCTCGAAGAACAATGCATCGAGAGCCAGTGCGAGGGCAGCCGCGCCCCGTGGATGTACAGCCTGTTCAAGGGCACGCCGGCTTACCCGCGCTTCGTGGACGCGATCGTGGCGGCAGTCCCCCACAGCCTGCGTAATACCGATGGCGACCACCTGCGCGCACTGGCAGGACTGATGGCCCGCGATGGCGACGCGCAGGCTGCGGACGCACTGCGCAGCTTCGTCTGGGCGCAGGACTTCTCCGGACCGGACATTATCGGCGCCGCGGATCTCACCGCAATCGACGGCATGCCTGCCGTGGTCGAAATGGTACGGCGCCTCGGAACGGTTATCCAGCTAGACGCCGATGTGTGTGTCGAGTTGCTTGGATTCCTGATTGACAACTCCCTCGTCTTCGATACCGTGATGGCCCAACTAAAAGGGCTTGCGGTCGGCGACGAGGCAATCGCGGCCTACGTCGCCGAGCAAGAGCGCGACTACGCGCGATTCGCCCGGTCCGATTACGCGCATGCGGCGCGGGTTGCGGGTAAGCCGAAACGCGTTCAGAGATTCATGCGCAGAAACCCGGTCGAGGTCATCCTGGCGGCAGCCTCCTGCAAGTCGAGCGACCATTACCAGTTCCAGGAGTTCGGCCGGCGGGCAAGCAAGGAGGACCTGGACCGCGTGCTCGACCATCTGCGTGTCGAAAGCGACCCGCAAGCATGCGAGAACTTACTGCACGTATTCTCCAGCGGGACACTGACCTGCCTCGACGACCGTGTCTGGGAACTCGCCAACCACAACTCGCCCGGCGTACGCCAAGCGGCGAAAACGGCAATGTATTGCCTTAGCGATCCCCGCCTGCGCGAACTGGCGCGGCAACGCGTTGGCGATCCTGCATTTTCGTGCAAATCTGCGCACGAGCTCCAACGATTCGACCTAAATTTCGAGCCAGGCGATGAAACGCTGATCCTGGGCGCGCTGGAACGCCAGTCGGTCGACGGGGAAGATGCATACAACCTTTGCTACTACGCCGTGCAGCTGTGCACCGAGGCCAGGTCGCCAGCGCTGGCCGGGGTGGCGCTATGGGTTTACCGTACCAGTCCTTGCACCATTTGCCGCCGCCATGCCGTCGAGATGCTGCTGGAATGGGACTGCCTGCCCGCGCACATCGCGACCGAATGCCGCTACGACGCCTCGGACGAACTGCGCGCGCTGATGCACAAGGCATTCTGACACCCGCCTTGCCGGCAGCCGCGCGTGGCTTACAATGCACGCTTTCCTGTTGAACTTTTGGAGTGAACCATTCAATCGACCGAACTCGCGCGCGAGGCATTCGCCATCGCCCTACGGCACGGGCGCGGCGCCGTCGTGATGCACTTGCGCGAGCACGGCATGGACGGCGTAGAAGACCTGGTACTGGCCGCCTGCCTCGAAGACCAGTGCTTCGACCGTCAGTGCGAGGGCAGCCGCGCCGACTGGATGTACAGCCTGTTCAAAGGCACGTCGGCATACCCCCGGTTCGTCGATCCGATCCTGGCGGCGCTGGCCAACAGCGCGGATGACCGCGATGGCGACCAACTGCGCGAACTGGCCAGCCTGATGGGCCGCAATGGCGACCTTCAGGCCGCATCCGCCTTGCGCAACTTCGTCTGGGCGCAAACCTTTTCCGCCGCCACCGTTCTCGGCGCCACTGACATCTGCGCCCTCGACGGCATTCCCGCCGTGCTCGAGATGGCGCGGCTCCTTGGAAGGGTCGTCCAGCAAGACCCCGATGCCTGGGTCGATACGGTCGATCGTTTGATTGACCACATGATCTCCTTCGACACCGTGTTCGCTGAACTGAAACGGGTGGCGGCTGGCGACGAGGCAGTCGCCGCCTACGTCGCCAGGGAGGAAGCACGGATCGCTAGCGACGCCGTGCACGACCGGTCGCACGAAAGCCAGGCTGCGCGCGACAAGCGACGCGGCGAGGAGTTCATGGTGAGAAACCCGTGCGACACCATCCTGGCCGCCGCTACCCGCAAGTCGGCCGGACGCGGGCTTTTTCTGCTGTTCGGCCGCTGGGCAGGCGAGGAAGACTTGATCCGCATCCTCGACCATCTGCGTGTTGAACCCGATCCCAAGGTTTCTGAAAAGCTGTTGTGGATATTCAGACGGGCGACGCTACCGTACCTCGACGAACACGTATGGGAACTAGCCAGCCACAGTGCAACCAAGGTGCGCAACGCGGCTGTCATGGCGCTGTCGAACCTCAGCGACCCGCGCGTGTACGCACTGGGTCGCGAACGTCTCGGCGATCCGCTGTTTTCGAGCGAATTTTCCGAGGAACTCGAGCTATTCAAGAACAATTTTCAGCCAGGCGATGAAACGCTGATCCTGGCCGCCCTGGAACGCCAGTCGGTCGACGGCGACGAAGCGCATGCCCTCGGAAGCAGCGCGGTCGACCTCTGCACCAGCGCCAGGTCGCCAGCGCTGGCTGGGGTGGCGCAATGGGTCTATCGCACCAACCCATGCAGCATTTGTCGCCGCCAGGCCGTCGAGATGCTGATGGAATGGGGCTGCCTGCCCGCCCACATCGCGGCCGAGTGCCGCTACGACGCATCGGAAAAGCTGCGCGCGCTGGTCGGCGCAACTCCTTGATGCCCGCGGCCTAAAGGAGGCCGCTCCCTCGCAGATCCCGCTGTGCCACGCGAGCCAACCATGCGCCCGCCGCCGCCAGAACGAGGCCGCTGATGCCCAGCACGATCGCACCATTGTTGGGCCACCAGGTTGCAGCCGATATGAGCAAACTATAAAACGCGCTGGTGAACACCATCTGCAGGCGCCCGCGCCAGCGCCCCATAACGAGCATCATTGCGCCGATATACATGTTGATGCATCCGATCACCGTGGTCACCAAAAAGAGGCATGACACAATGCTCTTGCCCGCCAGCGTAACGTAGTAGGTGGGATTGAGCACCAAAGCCACCAGGACCAACAGCAAGTGGACCGCGAAGAACGCCGCGAGCGCATACGACAAGCCGCGCAGGCGCGTATTAACCCGCCGCGCCGGTAGCGGCGCAAGGGGCGCGTAAGGATTGTCCGGTGTCGTCATCATCGCTCGTTTTCATAGTCTTGTCCAAACGCCGAGTATGCGGGCAAACAGCGCCCCTGTACATACCGGCCTGCGCCTTCAAACCGGCAGGCCGACCCACACCGCCGATGTCAGCTTCGGCGCTTGAACCGGCATACAATCATCATCCTCTGCGTCATGGTCGAAGAACCGGATAATGTTACTTAATCAAGCGCTTGTGCGCCTCTTGGCACGACTGTCCATGCTTTCACTTGCCGGACTGCTGAGCGCGTGCGCCGGCGTCGATCCGGGCCGGCGCTTGCAGCAGGCAGACGCGTTGGCCGCTGCGGCGCGCTGGCAACGCCACTCCGTCCAGGCGGGCGATTTCGCCCTCACCGTCTACCGCCCTGCGTCACCGGCGGCGACAACGCTGACCGTGTACCTGGAAGGCGACGGCCTGGCGTGGCTGAGCGCCACCGCCGCCTCGCCCGATCCCACGCCCGTCCATCCGGTGGCGCTGCAACTGGCGCTGCGCCATCCGCATGGCGCGGTGGCGTATCTGGCGCGGCCATGCCAGTTCCAGGGGACTACCCTGCCCGCAGCCTGCCGCAGCGCGCTGTGGACCGATGCGCGCTACGGCCCCGAGGTAATCGACAGCATGAACGGCGCGCTCGACCAGTTGATGCGGCACGCCGGCGCGCGACGCCTGGTGTTGGTGGGCTACTCCGGCGGCGGCGCCGTGGCCGCGCTGCTGGCCGCGCGTCGCGCCGACGTGGCCTTGCTGCTGACGGTCGCCGCCAATCTCGATACCGTGGAATGGGCGCGCCTGCAGCACCTGTCGCCGCTGACCGCCTCCTTCAATCCCGCCGACCACGCCGCGCGGCTGGCACGCGTGCCGCAGCAGCACTGGGTGGGCGCCGGTGACGATGTGGTGCCGCCGGCCGTGCTGGCGGCGTACGCGGCGCGCTTCCCGGCTTCGGCGCGCCCGCCTGTCACGGTAGTTGCGGGCTTTGGCCACTCCTGCTGCTGGCAAGCCCACTGGGCGGACATGGTGACGCCGTTTCTGCCGCCCGCCGAATGACGCTGCGCTCTTTTTACCTTACGGGATACCACCTCATTGAACACCACCAAACTGCAATTCAAGGCGACGCTTGCCGCGCGGCTCGGCGAACCGGGTTCCGATATCGCGCTGCTCAAGCCACTCAAGAACGGTATCAAGATGCTGGACAAAGACACGAAACAGCACCTCGGCGAGCTGACATTCGACTACCTGCGCAACGCCGGCGGCGTGTATGTGGCCTGCGAGATCACCGGCGGCGTCGTGCACGAGGTGCTGGCCGGCCTGGCACTGCCGTACGCCAGCAATCTGCTCAATTGCGCCACCATGAGCTTCAATTCATTGTCGGAGGAACGCAAGGAATTCAGTCCCGATATCGGCGGCGTGGTGCGGGTGCACGACGGCATGGATATCGACAGGACCTGTGGCGAAATCATCGAGCGCCTGGCCAAATGGCATATTCCCAAGATGGAGCGCCTGCTCGCCATCAGCGACGGTTTGATCGAGGACGTTCTCGCCTATCCGGATCATTACGCGTATCCGCTGCCGGTCATCGCCATTTGCCTGATCCGGAACGGCTGCCAGGATATCGATGTCGCACTGGCACCATACGCGCGCAACAAGCGCATTACACGCCACCGTCACCTGGACTTTCTGGCGGCGCTAAAAGAACATCCGCTGCTGGCCCCAAGGACATAGCGAATCAAGGCTTACGCGGCCTTTTGCATGGCAAGCAGATAACCCACGCCCATGAACCGGTGCAGGCGAAAGCGCTGGGTCAGCGGGTTGTAGCCCAAGCCGCGCTGGTCGGCCAGCACCAGGCCGGCGTTGCGCGCCATGCCGGTCAGTTCCGCCGGCTTGATCAGGCGGCTGTATTGATGCGTTCCAACCGGCAGGATGCGCAGCACATATTCCACGCCGACGATCGCCATCAGATAACTGAGCGGGTTGCGGTTGATCGTCGAAAAAAACACCCAGCCACCCGGCTTGACCAGCGCCGCGCAGGCCTCGATCACCGCCGCCGGTTGCGGCACGTGCTCCAGCATCTCCATGCACGTGATCACGTCGTACTGCGCCGCGTGCCCGTCCGCCCATGCCTCGGCGCTGCTGTAGGCGTAGTTCACATCGACCTGCTGGCCCTGCGCATGCCAGCGCGCGATCTGCAAAGGCTTCTCGGCCAGGTCGATGCCGGTGACACTGGCGCTGCGGCGCGCCATCGATTCGGCCAGGATGCCGCCGCCGCAGCCGACATCGAGCACCTGCCTGCCGGCCAGGGAGCACAGCGAATCGATCCATTCCAGCCGGTGCGGGTTGATGCGGTGCAGCGGCTTGAACTCGGACTGCTCGTCCCACCAGCGCGTGGCGAGATTGTTGAAGCGCTCCAGTTCGGCCGGGTCGGCGTTCGGGTGAAGCCCGGAAGTCGGTGTGTGCATGGTCGTGCTCCATAAAGTGATCTTAATGAGGGATTACCAGTTGCCGCGCCAGCGGTTCCAGCGATACAGCAGGCGCGCGAGAACCTTGTACAGCGGCCCTGCCAGCCAGTGCATCGAGCGCACCAGGCGCGCCAGCGGCCGCTGCCCCGGCGTGGCCGCCCACAGCGCGGCAAAGGCCTGGTCGCCGACCAGCATGCGCCCGCTGGCGTCTCGCACATGCAGGCGCTCACGCAGCGCTTCGATATCGATGCCCAGCTGCGCGGCCAGTTCGGGTTCGGCATGCACATCGCGCCACTCGATGGCGCAGCCCTGCATGCGGTCACGCTGGCCCCGTATGCCTGCATCGCACACCGGACAGGCGCTGTTGTAGTAAACGACAGCCTCGGTGGCCGCTGGCTCGGGAGTTGGCATGGCGTTCTCGCAATCGGAAAGTGGGTCGGTACGGCCATTATGCACTATATTTAGCTAACTAGCTAATTATCTAATTAGGAAAGCATGGTGTATCATGGCGTTTTATCGTCCACCAGGCGCACCGCACATCATGGATCAAATCTTCGCCGCCCTGGCCTCGACCCCACGCCGCAAAATCCTGGCCTACCTGTCCGAAACGGAGCTGTCGGCCGGCGAGATCGCGACGCGCTTCGAGATGACCAAGCCATCGTTGTCGAAACACCTGCGCATCCTCGAATCGGCGGGCCTGATCGCCAGCGACAAGCGCGGGCAATTCGTGTTCTACCGCCTGCAGGGCGACAACCTGGCCAATACGCTGGCCTCGTTCATGCAGGCGGTGTGCCCGGTCTCGCAAGAGCTCAAGCAGGAAAGCCGCGCGCTGGCGCGCAAGAAGGCGCCCAAGGAGTAAACCTTCCGCGATCAGCCGCTATGCGATTGACGCCGTTGCCATTACAATCACAGCACATCTCCGGATTGGTCCGGCATTTGCCAAGTGAATCTCAATGAGCGACGAACTGGTACGCGCAACGACAAGCCTGTGTTCGACCTGCAAACGCAGCGTCGACGCCACCATCTGGCGCAGCGAGGGCCGCGTGGTCATGCGCAAGCGCTGCCCGCAGCACGGCTCGGAAGAAGTCATCGTCTCTTCCAACGCCCCCTGGTACGACGCCATGATGAACGAGGCGCCGGTGCTCACGCCGCCCACGGACGCCGCGCCGGCCAGCCAGGGCTGCCCGTTCGACTGCGGCCCCTGCACCAGCCACGAACAGCAGGTCCTGCTGCCGATCGTGCCGATCACCTCGGCCTGCAATCTCGATTGCCCGATCTGCTACACGCATAACCGCAACGAAGGCGCCTTCCACATGTCGCAGGACCAGCTGCGCGCCATCCTCGGGCACATGCGGCGGGCTGACCCGAGCAACCGCATGATCAACCTGACCGGGGGCGAACCGACCCAGCATCCCGACTTCGAGCGGCTGGTGGAACTGTGCCACGCCGAAGGCATCAACCGCATCACCATCTCCACCCACGGCCTGCGTTTTCTCAAGGATGAATGGCTGCTCGAACGGCTGGCCGCGCTGGACGCGCGCATCGTGCTGTCGTTCGACTCGTTCACGCCGGGGACGAATATCGACATGTTGGGCGGGAATTTCTACCAGGCGAAGATGCGGGTGCTGGCCCTGCTCGAAAAATACAAGGTCGACACCACCCTGCTGCCGGTGCTGGCACGCGGCAGCAACGACCATGAAGTGGGTGCGTTTGTAAAGCTGGCGCTGGAAAAAGACTTCATCCGCAGCGTCGAACTGCACACGATGACCTTCACCGGCCAGGGCGGCTCGCGCTTCGACCGGCGCGGCCGCTACACCACCTACGACGTGCTGGCCGACCTGGAACAGCAGACCGGCGGCGCGCTGCGCATCAGCGACTTCGTGCCATCCCCATCGAGCCATCCGATGTGCTACCTGATCACCTACATGCTGCGCCTGGACGACGGCCGCTGGCTGCCGTTCACCCGCTTCATGGAACGCGCCGACCTGCGCGCGCTGCTGACCGGCACGCTGTACCTGGAACCGACCCCGCAGGTGGAACTGCGCCTGCAGGACGTCATCACGCGCCTGTGGGCCGGCGAAATGGAAAGCCCCGACAGCGACATGATCCTCTCTACCCTCAAGGGCCTGCTGGCGCGTATGTTCGCGCCCGGGCTGTCGACCGAACAGCGCATGCGCATCGGCGAACAGAGTTCGAAAGCGATCTACGTGCACTCGCACATGGACGAAGAAACCTTCGATACCGACCGCATACGCCAGTGCTGCGTGGGCATCCGCGAGCCGGACGGGCGCAACGTGCCTTCCTGCGCCTACAACATCCTGTACCGCGACCGCGACACGCGCTTTTCGGTGGCGCCCGGCGCCCCGGTGGCCACCCTGGGCAGCGGCCGGCTGAGCGTCGCATGAACGACCAGCAGGACATCTTGCGCGCGCTCGACCTGCCGGAAGAAGCCATTCCCCTGTTCCTCGCGCACGTCGCGCAGTTCTGCCGGGACCACGGCGGCCAGCGCCGGTATGGCGAGCTGCTTGCCCTGCTGGCGCGCTACCAGGCGGCAGTGGACAAGTGAGATACAAGTGAGATACAACGGTTTGCAGCTGGTGATCGGCCTGGCCGTGCGCAAGCTGGACGACCCCTGGTTCAACCGCTTCCACGATGCGCTGGTGCTGGGCGCGATCCGCGAAGACATCACCTGGATGGCGCGCCGTCGAAAAATCCGGGAGCACTGGTCGCTCAGTCATTTTTCCGGCCGCCATCTCGGTGGCGGCTTCATTCCCTTCCTGACGGCGAGCGCCCCGGCCAAGGCGCAGGACTATGTCGACCGTGCAGTGACGGCATGGCGCGCCGGCCAGCACGCGCGCGCCTTCGTGCAACTGGGGATGGCCTCACACCTGGTGATCGACATGGCCTGCCCGGTCCACGCCAGCCGCGTGGCGCACCTGACCGACGGCTACGAGTGGTACGTCGAAGCCAATGGCGCGCACCTGGCGGCGCTACCCTTCGACGTGCCGCGCCAGTATGCCAGCGCGCATGATGCCGCCGCCGGCCTGGCCGCATTCACGCAGCGCTTCGCGCCCGACCGCACCAACCACCACTGGGGGCGCCTGCTCAAGCGGCTCGGCCTGCGTCGCTCGCTCACGCGCGCCAAATTCGCCGCCCAGGCCGAACACATCATCCCCACCGCCGCCGGTCACCTGGCGGCGGTCTACCTGACCTTCATCGAAGCGACCCGCTCGTGAAAAAGATCCTGTTTGCCGTATTGTTCGCGTTGACCGTCTACCTGACCGTGCGCTTTTTCTCGCATGCCAGCGGCGCCAGCCTCGGTGGCGTGCTGGCCCTGATCGGCACCATTCCCCCGACCTTGTGGCTCGGCCTTGCCGCCCTGACCTGCCTGTTCTATATGCTGGACTGGATCCGCCTGCGCAGCATGCTCGCGGTGCTCGGCCATCCGCTGCGCTTTGCACAAGGCCTGCGCCTGACTTGCGTGAGCTACTTCGTCACCAGCATCACGCCCAGCGCCGAACTGCACACGCCGGCCATGATGTTCGTGCTCGGGCGCCAGGGCGTGCCGATGCCGCATGCGCTCGCTGCGTCGGTCAGCAAGAGCATCTACATGACCTTGTGGATTTGCCTCGTCTCGTGCGTCACGCTCACCTTCGGCCACGCCATTGCCCTGCCGGCGCCCTTGCAGGTCGGCCTGCCGCTGCTGACCGCCCCGCTGCTGGGCATAGCGCTGCTGCTGGCGCTGATGGCGTTTTTCCCGGGGCCGGTGATGCGCTGGACCGAACGGCGCGCCGGCGCCATGAAAGATGGCGGCTTGTGGCAAAAGATCCTGCTCGGTATCGGCCAGAGCGCGCATGCCATTTCCGCCATCGGCAAGTCGACCGATGTCCAGCACCTGGTGTGCCACCTGGCGTCGGTGGTCTTTTTGCTGACCTACGTGGCGATCGGGTCGCTGCTGGCCACCCACTTTGGCTTTACGCTGACCTGGCTGCAAGCGCTGACCATTTTTTCGACCAGCCTGATGATCGCCTACCTGGCCCCGGTGCCGGGGGCGATCGGCGTGGCCGAGGTGGCAACCAGCTACATGCTCGATTCCGCGCTCACGCCGCAGGGCATGGCCGTGGCGGTAACCTTGCGCGTGCTGTGCTGGTATCTGGTGGCCGTTCCCGGCGCGCTGGTGCTGGCGCGCGAGTTCCGCCTGGCGGGCGCGTGGAAGCTGCCCAAGGTGTTCAGCTAACGCTCGCCGGCACGGTGCGGTTCCAGAGCCAGCGCGCCGCATGCAACTGCACCAGCATCAGCACCAGGTTCAACGCCCGTATCGGCCAGCCCGACGGGAGGAAACCGGCCAGCGGGTCCCAAGGGCGAAACGCCAGGTTGATGTTCATGCTGTCGGGCGTGAACGCCTGGCTGAGCGCAACGAGCAGTTGGTAGATCGCCAGCGCGACCCACGGAACGGCGGCGGACATGCGCTTGCCGCGCCACGCCAGCGCCCCCAGCACCGGCGCCGACGCATGCAACAGGAACGAGGCGAGCGAGGTATGGCCGCCGGCCGCCACATGCAGCACGTAGGCCGGCAAGGCGATGGCCCCCTGGCACAGGAAACCAGTGACGATCAGCGGCGCGGCATTGGCGATCAGGCCCAGCGCCAGCATGGTGCTGGTCACGTGGCACATCCACAGCAGTTCGGGCGCCAGCCCGTCCTGCGTCTTCTGCACCGCCAGGATGGCAAGCAACAGCATCATATAGATGCCGCCGGCGCGCTTCACCCCAGTCCGCCCGTGAGCGGGAACTGGGCGCCGTTCAGGTAGGTGTTCTCCAGCGCGAGCCAGCGCAGGCCGCGCGCGGCCTCGACACAGGTGCCGGTGCGCCCGAGCGCCGAATAGCGGCGGTACGATTCGCGCAGTTTCGGGTCGAGCGCTTGCGCAATGCCGCCATCGAGCACGCCCACCACGGCCAGGTTGACCAGGATGCCCTTGGGGCCGAGCTCCTTGGCCAGCGCCAGGGTCAGGCCCCACATGGCGGCCTGGCTGGCCGCGTAATGGGCGGGCGCGGGAACCGGCTGCACGCCGTCGAGGGCGGCGACCAGCACCAGCGCACCGCGCAGGCCGCGCCGCTCCATCTGCTGCGCGCACAGCAGCGCGGCGCGTCCGTGCACCGCATGCACCGCGTCCCACGCCGCCGCCGTCACCGCGCCCAGCGAGGCGATCGGCGCCACGCCGGCGCAGTGGACCACCACGTCGGGCAAGCGGCCGTCGCGCGCGAGCGCATCGAACAGCAGGTCCAGCGCGTCAGCCTGTTCGAAATCGGCCACGTAGGCCGCGAAACCGAGTTCGTCGCCGATGGCGGCGGCAAGCGCGGCGCGCCGGCAGTACGTAAACATCACATCGGCGCCGACGCGTTTCAGTTCGCGCAGCAGGGCCGAGCCGAGGGCGCCGCTGCCGCCCAGTACAAGTACGCGTTTCATTGAAGATCCCACAGGAAGTCGAGCGCCTCGCGCAGCGCATGCACGCATGCCAGCAGCTCGTCGTCGGATATCATAAACGATGGCTGCACGCGCAGCACCTGCCACGCGTGGCCGCAAATCTGCGAGATGTAGCCGGCCTTGTACAGCCGGTGCACCAGCAGCATGCCGATGGCCGGCTGCGCCGCCAGTTCGGGCACGCCGAGGTAGTCGAACTGGTAGCACGGATGGTCCGGTGCTTCCAGCTCGACGCCCAGCATCAGGCCTTCGCCGCGGATCGCCTTGACCAGTGGCGACGGCATGATGAATTCGTCCAGCGCATTGCGCAGCAAGCGGCCCTTGCGTTCCACATCGGCCAGCATGGCGTCGTCCAGCAGGTCGAGCGCCGCCAGGCCGGCCACGCAGGCGAGCGCGTTGCCGCTGAAGGTGGACGCATGCGCCTCGGCCAACGCGAACTTGCCGTACACACCGTCAAAAATCGGGCGCCGCGTGAGCATCACCGACAGCGGCATCAAGCCGCCGCCCAGCGCTTTGCCGAGGGTGACCACGTCGGGCCGGCGCGGCCAGTCCTGGCTCGACAAAAAACGCCCGGTGCGTCCAAGGCCGGTCTGGATTTCGTCGGCCACCAGCAGCACGCCGCGCTCGCCCGTGCCGTGGCACAGGCGCGCCAGATACGCGGCATCGGGCAGGCGCACGCCGGCTTCGACCTGGATCGGTTCGAGCACGATGGCGGCAAGCGACGGATCGGCCAGCGCGTTGTCGAGCGCCTGCATGTCGCCGAACGGCAGCGCGTCGACCATCGGCAGGTGCGGACCGAAAATGTCGCGGTACGGCCCGGCCTGCATCATCGCCACGCTGCCGAAGGTACAGCCGTGGTATGCGCCCTGGATGCAAACGATGCGCGGCCTGCCGCTGGCGCCGCGCACCAGCTTGAGCGCCGCCTCCACCGCCTCGGCGCCGCCGTTGGCGAAAAACGCCGCGTCGTAGCCGGTGCGCTGGTGCAATCGGCTGGCCAGCAAACCGGCGTATGGGCTGATACCGGATGGGTAAAACGACGGCGCGCGGCCACGCAGGAAGTCCATCAGCGCCGCCTCGATCGCTGGCGGACGATGGCCGAACGCCTGCGTGCCCCAGCCGGCCAGCAGGTCGATGTACGGTTTGCCACCGGTGTCGATCAGGTGGCCGTGCTCCACGCGTTCGAGCAGATAAGGTTCGCTGCAAAGGCGCGCGCGCATCGACACCAGCGGGTTCACAAACGCGCGAAAATCGTCGTAGCCCTGATGCAGAAGTGCGTCCATCACAGGCCTCCGTCGAAGGTCAGGCGCGCGCCGCTCATGAAGCTGTTCTCGTCCGACACCAGCCAGGTGACGAAAGCGGCGGTTTCCTCGAGCGTGGCGGTGCGCCCCAGCGGGCAGTGCGTGGTGTAGTCGTCGAGCCGGTACTGGGGCGCCTGCTGGCCCATGCCCGCTTCCAGCAAGCCGGCCGACAGGTCGTTGACGGCAATCCCGTAGCGCCCCACCTCTTTGGCCAGCGCGCGCGTGAAGCCCTGCAGGCCGGCCTTGGCCGCCGCGTAATGCACGGGCGACTCGACGATCCGCTCGCCGGCAATCGAGCCGATATTAAGGATGCTCCCTTTCTTGGCCCGCAGCATGGGCCGCAGCGCGGCGCGCGAGAAGATGTACGCACCCTTCAGGCAGGTATCGAGCACCAGGTCCCAGTCGTCTTCTTCCAGCAAGGCGATCGGCAGCACCTGCATCACGCCGGCGTTGTTGACGAGGATGTCGAGCCCCTCCCACTCGGCCACGATGGCGTTGACGGTGCTCCTCGCGTGGGCCGCATCGGTGACCGATCCCTTGAAAACCAGCGGCTCGACGCCCAGCTCGCGCAGCATGGCGCGGGTGACTTCGACCTGTTCGTCGTCTTTGATGTAAGTAAATGCCACGCGCGCGCCGGCGGCGGCGAAGGCCAGGCAGATGGCGCGGCCCAGGTTGCGCGAGCCGCCGGTTACCAGGCAGCGCTTTCCCGCCAGCCGCAATGGCGGCGCAGGGGTGTCGGAGTCGATCACAGGGTGTTCCGTTTCATGGTTCATTGGGAGCGCATGCGCGTGGAGAGATCGGCCAGCGAGCGCATGGTCGAGCCCTGCCCCAGCGCCTGGGTAAAGCCTCGGCACAGCGTCCAGCAATCCTGGCAGCGCGCCACTGAGTCGAGCCCCTTCATGCGGCCGACAATCTGCGCCAGCGCTTCGTCGCGCACATTGCCGACCACCGAATCGATGCGCTCGATGCAGGGCGAGACGTTACCGAGATGGTCGATATTGAATGACTGTTCGCCGGCGTGGCAGGCCGGCATGGGACCACGCTCGACAAAGGCGTCCATGCGTTCGAGGTAGTCGCGGAAGGTGCGCAAGTGCGGGTAGCGCTGCCACAGGTCAAGCATCCTGGCGCTGAGCGAGACGTCCGGCAGCTGGTCCTGGTCGCTCTTGCCGCGCCTGAAACCGTCGGTCGAGAGCAAGGTGACGCAGTGGCCGACGCCGCGCGCCGCGCTCATTTGCAGCAGTTTTTCGACGTCGTCCTGGTTTTCCTTCATCAGGATCGTCATCACATGCACCTGCGCGCCGCCGTGGGGCGCGTGCGCCAGCAAGGTGTCCACGGCGCGCCAGGCCTGGTCGAAAGCGCCGTCGAGCCGGCGTTTCCGGTCGTGGCGCGCGGCGTCGGCAAAGTCGATCGACACGCCCACCTGCGCCACCCCGGCCGCGAACAGCCCTTGCGCTTTGGCGTCATCGACGAACCAGCCATTGGTGTACAGGACCGGCGCATGGCGCTGCGCAAACGCCCGCACGATCTCGATAATGTCCGGCCGCAGCAGCGGTTCGCCCCCTTCGACCGACACCAGAAAGGTGCCGATCTTCGCCAGTTCGGCCGCCACGCGCTGGTAGTCGGCCACGGTCAGTTCGAGGCGCGGGGCGACGCCATTGGGCCAGAAGCCGCAGAACGAACAGCGCATATTGCAGCGGTTGGTCACCTGCACCAGTACCTGGAACGGATGCTTGCGCAAAACGCCGCCCACGAAGCGCAGGTCGCGGCTGGTGCGGGCGAGCAGGCCCGGGCCTTTCAGAATTGCCATCCGCCCCTCCATTGCGCGCCCGCGCGGCGCGTGACGTCCGCCACGATGGGCGCGATTGAGCGATAGTCGTCGAGAATCGCGCCCACCGCCTCGACCACCGCGTCGATGTCGTCGTCGGCGATGGTCAGCGGCGGTTCGAGCCGCAGCACGTTCCAGCGCGACGACGCGGGTTGCGCCAGGATGCCCGCTTCCAGCAGCCGGACCGCGACCCACTGGCCGAACATGCCTTCCGAGACCTTATCCACCAGCGCGGGTGCCAGCTTGTCGAGCCAGGAACTGCCGGTCGGGCCGAATTCGATCCCGACCAGCAGTCCGCGTCCACGCACGTCCTTGACCAGCGGGTGCCCGCGCAAGCGTTGGCGCAGGCCGTCCAGCAGGCGCGCGCCTTGCCGGGCGCTGCGCGCGACCAGGTCTTCTTCGTCGATCAGTTCCAGGGTCCTGAGGGCGGCGGCGCAAGCGAACGCGTTACCCTGGTAGGTGGAGCTGTGCAGGTCGAAGCGCCCGGCGCCGCCGTAGGCCTTGTCGAACAACGCGCGCGAGATGACCGCCACCGAAATGGCGGCCAGCCCGCCGGACAATGCCTTGGCGAGGCACAGCACATCGGGCACAAAGTCTTCCGCCTGGTGCGCGAACAGCGTGCCGGTACGCCCAAGGCCGGTCTGGATTTCATCGAGCACCAGCAGCGTGCCGCGCGACCGGCACATCTCTTGCGCGGCGCGCAGGTAGCCGGGCGGCGCCAGGACCACGCCGCCTTCGGCCTGCAGCGGCTCGACCAGGAAGGCGGCCGGCTTGTGGGCCTTGAGGGCGCGGTCGATCGCATCGAGGTCGCCGAAGGGCACGCGATGGCAGCCGGCCAGCAGCGGCTCGAAAGGCTGGCGCAGGCGTTCGGCGCCCATCACCGACAACGTGCCCAGCGTGGTGCCGTGAAAGCCGCCGTCGCACGAGATAAAGTCGCTGCGGCCAGTGGCGGCGCGCGCCAGCTTGAGGCCCGCCTCCACCGCCTCGGCCCCACTGCTGGCGAACAGGCTGATCTCGAGCGGCGCGGGCAGCCGCTTTGCCAGCGCCTCGGCCAGCGCCGCTGCGCCAGCCGCCGGCCCGGTGTGGCAAAAGTGCAGCACCTGTTCGTCGAGCAGCTGGTGCAGGCGCGCGATCAGTGCAGGATGATTGTGGCCCAGGTTGACCGAGCCGAAGCCGGCCAGGCAATCGAGATAACGCCGTCCCTCGCTGTCCCACAGCCACACGTCGCTGGCGCGCACGAACACGCGCCCGTAGCCTAGCACCCCGAGCAACTCGATGAAGGAGGGATTGATGTACTTCGCGTAGGTTTGCGAGACCGGGTGTTCGCTTTGCTTCATGCGGCTCCCAATCCGAGTTCAGCGCGCAGGCGCGCATCCGACGATGGCCGCCAGATTTTCTGGTCGAGCCAGAAGTGGTGGCAGAACAGGCCCCAGTACAGCGCCAGGAACACCTGGGCCGACGCCGATCCGGGCGCCGATCCGACCGGCGCCCCGCCGCGCGCCACGTTAAGAAGCACGTACAGTAGCGACGCCGCCAGCATGAGGGCATACGCCAGCACCGGCCCCGCCGCCCGCGCCGATTTTTCGCGGCGGCGCTCGGTGGCGATGACGATGCCGATGTACTGCAAGCCGTGCAGCGTGCCGCCGACGATGGTGGCCGCCATGAACACCTGCTCGGTGGTGAGGGGGTTCGCCAGCAGCGGCTCGCGCAGGCCGACCGCGAACAGCGAGAACAGGGTTGTACCCACCGCGACCACGAGGCCGAACACGCCGGGCAGCACCGTGCTGCCGCGACGCCAGCGCCGCACCAGCAGCGCAGCCCACGACAGCATGGCCGCCGCCAGCAGCGCGCCCAACGCGACAATCGCACCGGCGCCCCAGCTTACGCGCCGCGCCAGGTCCAGGTTGGCCGGATGCGCCAGCGCGAGCAGAGCAAAAGCGACCCACAAGATGCCGTGCAAGAGGCGCTTATCGGCCTTGCGCGCGGCGGCGTCGGCCTCGCCCAGGCGCTGGTACACCGACAAGATGCCATGATGCTGGCGCACCCCGTGATGAAAAGACCACAGCGCCACGAAGCCGAGGAACAGCAGGAACGGTTCCGGGCGGCCGCTGATCCAGGTCGCCCCAAGCAGGACGGGACCGGGCAGCAGCCATGCAAGGCTGGTCCACAGCAGGCGGCCACGCTCGCGCCTGAAATCAGCGTCGAAGTAGGTGCGCTGCCAGGTGGCGCACAGGTGCGGGCCTTCCACCAGCCAGATCCAGGCGAACCACAGGGGCAGCACGGTGCCCGGTGCGGCCAGCATCAGCAGGCCGGCCGCCAGCGCGACGACACCGCTTCCGAAAAAGAAGCAGGCGTCGAACACCAGGCCGCCGATCCACCGAGTCATTGTGTCAGGCCACGTTGCTGGTGCGCTGTGCGAGTTTGCCGACGACCAGGTGCACGAAGGTCTGCACCGTGAACAGGCTGAGAATCTGGCCCGGATGCAGGCCGGGCTTGATCTGCTCGGCCACTTCGGGCATCAGCTCGCGCAGGCGCGCGAGACCCGCATCCGAAATCACGCCGCCTGGGGCGAATTCGTCGTCGGACATGTCGCCGCGCGCGGCGCGTTCCAGCTCACCGCGTGTGACCTGGATGCCGTAGGTGCGTTCGAGCTTGAACACGATATCGAGAAAATCGAGCGACTCGGCACCCAGTTCCCCGATCAGGCTGACCGTCGGCGGCACGTCGCCGGCGGGAATGGCCAGCGATTCGCCGACGATGGCGCGCACGGTGTCTTCGATTTCCTGGGGAGTTGTGGTGGTCATTTAATTAGTATCCTCGTCGGTATGTTCATCTTCAAACCAGCGGGCCACGCGGCCCAGCGGTTTGCGCGGTTTTTGTTCGGGTGCGGGACCAAGCGGGTAACCCAGCGCGATCGCGCCGACCATCTGCCATGGCGCGGCGATGCCGAGCAGCGCGCAGATGCGGTCGCGCGCAATCATCGGCCCCGCCATCCAGCATCCGCCAAGGCCGCTGGCGTGGGCCTGCAGCAGGAGGTTCATGACGGCGGCGCTGGTGGAGCACAATTCGGCCTGCATGGCGCCAGCCGTGTGGTACGCCGACGGATCGGCCCCGCCCGAGGCGAGCAGGTTGGCGATCAGGTCGGGGAACTCGCGATACTGCGGGATGATGATCACGGCGGCGCTGATCAAGGGTTCGTGGAAAAAGTCGCCGTAGCTGCCGAAGTCCTCGGCGTGGTGGCCGCGCGCGATGACCGCCTTCATTTCGTCGGCGCGCTCGCGCACCGCGTCGACGATGGCCGCGCGCAGGCTGCGCGAGCGCACCACGGCAAACTGCCAGGGCTGGCGGTTGCTGGCCGACGGCGCGCTGGTGGCGGCGAGCAGCAGGCGTTCGATCGTTTCGCGCTCGACCGGGCGATCGGAAAATTGCCGCGTGCTGCGGCGCGAGAGAAACCAGTCCAGGGTGGTCTGTTCGTTCATTCCGCCTTGAATCCTCCATCCACATTCCACACCTGCGCGGTGACGTAGCTGGCGTCGTCGCTGCACAGGAAGGCGACCACGGCGGCCACTTCATGCGCGCTGCCGACGCGTTTGAGCAGGATGCGCTTGTTCAGTTCTTCCGGCGCCAACGCGCGGATATCGCGCGTCATGTCGGTCTCGATCACGCCCGGCGCGACCGCATTGACGCGAATGCCGCGCGGAGCCAGTTCGACCGCGAGCGCCCTGGTGAACGCTTCGACGGCGCCTTTGGATGCGGCGTAATTGCTCTGGCCACGGCCGGGACGCGTCGCCGCCACCGACGACATGTTGACGATCACCCCGCGCCGGCGCGACACCATGCGGCGCGACGCCTGGCGGCAGCAATTGACCACGCCCGAGATATTCACCGAAAAGACATCGTCGAAGTCGGCCGGCTCGCTAGCGCCGAGCAGCGTGTCGCGCAGCACGCCGGCGTTGCAGACGAGGACATCGAGCTGGCCGTGCCTAGCGTCGATGTCGGCGAACAGCGCGTCCACCTGCGCCGGATCCGATACATCGGCGCGCGCGAGCAAGCATTCGCCACCGAGCGCCGCGACCTGTCCGGCCACGCTGGCGGCGGCGGCTTCGTCGCTGCGGTAATTGAGGATGACGGTAAAGCCCTTGCGCGCCAGTGCGAGCACGATGGCGGCGCCAATGCCGCGCGAGCCGCCGGTAACGAGTGCGGTTTTCATGGCAGCTCCACGCGGACGATGCCGGCCAGTCCCGGCGCGCTGGCGGCCAGGCCGATGGCCGAACGGTGATTCGATGATTCGGCTCGCAGGAGCGGGCGCAAGGGGCCGGGTGCGGAGGCGCGCAAGCCCGCCACCGGCGGCATGCGCTGGCGTTGCAGCAGCTCTGCCAGCGCGATAACTTGAACAACTGAAGTGGCGGCGCCGATTTGTCCCATGGCGCTCATGATACAACACAGGGGCGCGCCGACGCCGGTGATCGCGGCAACTGCCTCACGCTCGGCCGCGTCGAAGCCTGGCAGCGCCAGGCCGCAGCCATCGACCGCGTCGCCAGGCCGCGCAAGCATGCGTACAAGGCGCGCCAGCAGCGCCGGTTGGGGCTCGCCCTTTTCGCCATCGGCGCCATCGAGCGCTTCGATGTAGGCACGCGCGCGGCCGGCTCGCTGCAAAACCAGTGCGGCGGCCGCTTCGCCGGGCACGAAACCCTGCGCAGCGATGTCGTACGGCGCTGCCAGCACAGTCGATACAGAGGAGCCGCGCGCGGCCAGTTCGACCAGCGTTTCCGGCTCGACCAGGCTGTCGTAGCCGACCACCAGCGCCACGTCGACGGCGCCGGCGGCCAGCGCGCGGATTGCACCGGCAAGCGCCTGCGCGCCCGCATTGGCGCCGCCGTAGGTCGCGCCTTCGCCGCGCGCGCCCAGTTCCTGGGCGGCGATGGCGTGCGCATTGTTCGAGAGGTGCTGCAAGATCCAGAACGGGTGCAGCAGCGCCAGGCCGCGCTCCCATGCGGCCGCGCCATCGGCCTGTTGATGCTCGAATGCGGGCATCAGGTCGTCCCAGTGCGCGCGCAAGCCGCCGTAGCCGAAGAACAGCCCCACGCGCTCGCCGCCGCTCACGCCGGCGTCCCGCATCGCCTCGGCCGCCACCTCCACCGCGTACAAGCCCATACGGCGCAGGAAGCGCGCCTGGCGCGACGGCGCCGGCGGCGCGGCGATGGTGGCGGCCAAGGTGCAGGCGTAGCTGCGCGCATCGAAACGCGCGTTGGGCCGGGCGGCGCGCTCCCCGGCCAGCAGTCGTTCGATGACTTCGTCGATGCTTGAACCGAGCGGGGTGCGCCATGCGCGGCCGGTCAGCGCCACCTTCATGCGGGCCGCCCAAAGATCAAAGACACGTTCTGGCCGCCGAAGCCGAACGAATTACTCAGCACCGCGTCGACGCTTGCCGCACGCGGCGCTTTGACGACGTCCACCTCGCATTGCGGGTCCGGGTCGCGATGGTTGGCCGTTCCCGGCAGCAGATTGCGTTCGAATGCGAGCAGGCAGGCGGCCGCTTCTACCGCTCCCGACGCCGCCATCAAATGCCCGATGGCACCCTTGACCGAGCTCACTGGCACCGCGCGGGCGCCGAAGGCGGCGGCGATGGCGCGTGCTTCGGCCACATCGTTGAGCGGCGTGCCGGTGCCGTGCGCATTGATGTAAGCAATATCGGCGGGCGCCAGTTGCGCGCGCCCGAGCGCCACTTCCATTGCGCGCCGCGCGGAAGCGCCGTCGGGACGGGGCGCGGTGACGCGGTAGGCGTCCTGGGTGCTGCCGTATCCGAGCACGCGCGCGAGCACGCGCGCGCCACGGCTGGCGGCCCGCTGTTCCGATTCGATCACGAACATGGCGGCGCCCTCGCCGATCACCAGGCCGTCGCGACGCAGGTCGAATGGGCGGCAGGCGTCGGGCTCGTTGCGCGGCGACGGCGCGCCGAGGCGCGACATGCCGCCCAGGCCGAACGGGTTGACCATCGAATCGGCCCCGCCGCACAAGACAATGGAGGCTGCGCCGCGCTCGATCAACGACGCCGCGTGGGCAATCGCCAGCCCACCGGCGGCGCAGGCCGATGCGTTGACGATGACCTGGCCATGCAGGCCAAACACGTCGCCAACCAGGCGCGCGCCCAGGTCGACGTCGGAGCGAAAGCGAATGCCATCGTGCCCACCGACGGACCAGTCGATCGCCTGGCCACTGAACATGGGGCCAAAATCGTCGAGAAAAGCCTGTTCCAGTCCGAGCGCCATCACCAGTGACGCTTCGTCCTCGGCCTCACCGCAGCCGGCCATGCGCCACGCCTCGACGGCGGCCAGCAGCGCGAACATGCATTTGCGGTCGCGCCATGCGCCGGCGCGTTCGTACGCGTCGAGCACCGCTTCGGCGCGGCCAAGGTCGCCGAGATGCGCACGCAGCCAGTCGCGCCCGATGCCGCCACCGGCCACTTCGCAGGCCACGCGGGTGTCGAAGGCGGAAGCGTCGAAGGAGCGCACCGGCGCGATGCGACTGCGTCCGTCGGCCAGACCGTCGAACAAGGCAGGTACGCCGACGCCGAATGCGCTGACCGCGCCCACGCCCGTGATGACCGCGCGCGTCATGCCACGCTCCCTAAGCGGACGACGCCAAGGCCGCCGTCGATACCGGCGCTAAACACAATGGCGCGACGGCAGCGGCCCTGGCGTATCAGGTCGAGCGCCACGCACCAGGCCAGCGCGGGCGCCGCCGCCAGCGCGTCACCAAGACACAAGCTGACGTCGAGTGCATTGTCATGACCGAGCCGCTTGCGCGCCTCGCTACCCCACGGCGCGATGACGACATTGGCATCCTCGCACGCTTCGGTCAAGCCGGGGTTACGCTCCCAGGCGCGCGCGCTGTGGAAACTGACGGCGTCCAGCGTCGCCAGCGCACCGTCGGCGGAAGCGGACAAGGCGAGCAGGCCCGCACCCTCGGCCGGAACGAAGCCGCGCGCGGGATAGCCGGCGGCGTCCAGCTGCGTCCAGGTGACCGGATGCAGGGCCGAATCGGCGCCGCCGGCGAGCGCGGTATCGCATTCGCCCGAGGCCACCAGCCAGTGCGCTTCGCTCAGTGCGGCCAGCGTGCCCGTACCGCGCGAATAGAAGGCGCTGTTGGGGCCTGCTGTGCCATTGAGGATCGCGCCGTGGCAAAGCGTGAAGTTGTTCATCAGCTGGAATGCGAACAAGGGATTGCAGGCGGCCAGGCCGGCGCCGCCGAAGCGCTCCAGCGAAAATGCATGATTGACGATGCTGGCAGCCACCATGCGCGTCAGTTCATCCATGGAGCAGCCGGACGCGCCCACGCCCAGGTACAGGGCCGCTTGCTCGCGCTGCGGCGCCGACCAGCGCGCGTCGGCAAGCGCCAGGCGCAGGGCCACGGCGGCCAGGCGCGCCGGATGCGCCATCAGCTTGCGGGCGCGCGCATCGACATCGATACCGGCCGGAATTGCCGGCACTTCGGCCGCCATGACGCTGCCATGGGTGGCCGAAAGCTGGCCGCTGGGTTCAAACCCCTTGAAGCCGGCCAGGGTGCGCCAGTCGAAACCGGATGCGCTGACGGCCGCCGCGCCGGATATGTATACCTGTCTCACGCGCAGCGCCTCGCCACCAGGCTGCAATTGGCGCCGCCGAAGGCGAAAGCGTTGACCAGGGCGGCGGTGACGTTCTTGCGGATTGCACTAGTCAACACATGCGGGAGCGCGCAGGCCGGATCGGGTTGAACCAGGTTCGCGGTCGGCAGCACGATGCCCTGCTCCAGCGCCGCGTGCGCGCACAGAAAACCCAGCGCACCCGCGCCAGCGATCCAGTGGCCAAGCGCCCCTTTGACCGAGCTGACATGGGCGGCGTCGAGGCTCGCGCCCAGCACGCGCCGCAGCGCCAGCGCTTCGACCGCGTCGTTCAGTGGCGTCGAGGTGCCGTGCGCCTGGATGTAGTCGACCGCATCGAGACCGGCGGCGGCGAGCGCAATGCGCATGGCGCACGTGGCGCCAATGCCCTGCGGGTCCGGTGCGGTCAGGTGATGGGCGTCGAGACTGCGGCCTTCGCCGGCCAGTTCGACCGTGGCGTTGCCGCGTTCAGCCGACAGCACCACCATGGCGGCGCCCTCGCCGACCACAAAGCCGTCGCGCCGCACGTCGAACGGGCACGAGACGCCGCGCGCGCTCAGTGCGCCAACGCGGCCAAAACCGGCCAGCATCATCGGATCGACATCGGCGCCGACGCCGCCGCACAGGGCCACGTCGCACACGCCGAGGCGGATCGCCCGCGCCGCTTCGGCAATCGCGCTCGCGCCCGAGGCACAGGCCAGCGAAATCGTCACCGCCGGGCCGTGGGCGCCGTATTCGAGGGCGAGCGCCGAGGTGACGGCGGCGGGCGAGATAATGGAAGCGTCGAATTCGGCCACCAGCGCCGCCGCCTTGACGCCGAACTGCGCATGGTCGAAGCGCGCGCCGCCGCCGGCGCCACGGGTCAGCCCATGCAAGGTGGCGAATGGCGCACGGCCCGATTCCGCGCCGAGGAAGATGCCGAGGCGTTCAGGTGCGGGGTCGACGCCGGCGCCCTGCCACGCTTCGCGCGCGGCGACCCGCACCAGTGCCAGGCGGCGGTCGCCCGTGTGGGTGAAGCCGTCGATCTGGGCGCCGGCCGTGGATGGAAAACCGGTCACGTCAAATCCACGTACCTGCCCGATGGCGCTGCGTCCGGCGGCCAGCGCTTGCAGCGAGGCGGGCCAGTTGGCGCCCAATGCCGTGATGGCGCCGACGCCTCGCACGAACACGCGCGTTGGCGTCATGGCTCCTCGGCCGAGCCGGTGAGCCAGATATTGAGCACCTCGCGGCGGCGCGCCAGCAGCTTTGGATTGGTCACGCGGGCGAAAGCGAAAGCCAGTTCGGCCTCGGCCACCAGTTTGCCGTCCACGCGCGCCATGGCGCGCACCTGGCCGCCATCTTCATGCACCACGATGCCGTGGCATTCGAGTTCCATCTTGTCGCCTGCGCGCACCTGGTGGCGGAACTTGGCGCGGTCCACCGTGACCAGCAGCGCGTGCAGGTCGTGGCGGCCTTGTTCGCGCATGCTCGCTTCGACCAGCACGCCGCCCAGCTGCGCCATCGATTCGATGATCATCGCGCCGGGCATGATGGGGTGTCCCGGAAAATGGTCGGCAAAAATATCGTCCGACAGCGACACGCACTTGACTCCCGACGCCAGTTGCGGCGGCTCAAGCGCCGTAATTTTATCGAGAAGTATGTATCGCATCCGCGCTGCCCTTTACGTAACTCGATTGCCGCCGGCAGCGCCCAACGGCCACTCAAGACATGCAATTCAGGTTAGGATATCCTAAAGTTAACACCCAACACTAGTAGATCATCGTTGAAAGGCTCAAATGGAATGTACCAGCTGCGACACGGGCACCGTGCGCAAGGATCGCGAGCACACCTTCTTCATGCACGAGATGGCCATCTGCGGCGGTTGCACCGCGCCGATCGAGGCGCGCGTGGTGCTGCGCGACGATGGGGTCGTGCGCCTGATCCACTGCAAGCAGTGCGGCCCTTCCGAACAGATGGTATCAAGCGACGCCAAGGGCTGGATGGCGGGCTTTCTCGCGCGCGGCCAGGTCGAACCGGGCAAGGTTGGCGACCACTATTTCAAGCACACCACATCGACCTGTCCGGGGTGCCTGGCATTGCTGCCGGCCGATGTGGTGATCCGCGACGGCAAAGTCTATTTTGTGAAGAACTGCGAGAAATGCGGACCGTCCGAGGCGCTGGTGTCGGAAGACGCGGCCTACTACGTGGACGCATACTCGTACGCGCGCGCCGGCACCGAGCCGCTGGTGTTCGCCACCGAAGTGGACCAAGGCTGCCCGACCGATTGCGGCACCTGCGGCGACCATGAACAGCACACCTGCCTGCCGATTATCGAGATTACCGATTACTGCAACCTGGAATGCCCGGTCTGCATCGTCAACAACACCAACGCGTATCACCTCTCGAACGAGGCGTTCACGCGCATGATCGACACGCTGGTGCGCAACGAGGGCCAGGTGGAGTCGATTGCGCTGTCCGGCGGCGAGCCGACCAGCCACCCGCGCCTGATGGAGCTGATCGCGATCGCCACGCGCGAGGAAATCGGTCGCATCGTGATCATCACGAACGGCTTGCGGCTTGGCCGCGACCGCGCCTTTGCCGAGAAAATCAAGGCCAGCGGCGCCTACATCGCGCTGCAGTTCGATGGTTTTACGGCCGATACGCACGAAAAAATCCGCGGGCGCGACCTGTGCGACGAAAAGAGCGCCGCACTCAAGATGCTCAAGGACCTCAATATTCCGACGCAGCTCATTTTCGTGGCCGCGCGCGGCGTCAACGAGCACCAGATCGGCCAGGTGGTGGAGATGTTCCTCTCGGAAGACCACTTTTTGTCGCTGAACTTCCAGCCGGTCGCCTTTACCGGCGCGGGCGGCGGGCAGTTCGCGCACGACCCGATGGACCGGCTGACGATTCCGGGCGTGATCAAGGCAATCGAGGAGCAAACCAACGGCAAGCTGAAGGTGAGCGATTTTGCGCCCCTGCCCTGCTCCCACCCGCAGTGCGTCTCGCTCAGCTACCTGCTGCGCATGAACGACGGCAGCCACATTCCGTTCGGGCGCTTTGTCGACTTCCGCACGCACGGCACCTTGCTGCGTTCGTCGGCCACGCTGGGCGCGTCGCCCGAGATTCACGATGCGATGAGCGATGTGGTGCACGACGTGTTCGCGCGCCAGGATGAGATCGAGCGTTCGGCCGATATCCTGGCGGCGCTGCGCCGCACGATCGACGTGATGTTCCCGAACCGGCCGGTCAGCGCCAAGGAAGCGATTCACCTGGGCGAGCAGCAGGCCAAGTCGATCTTTTTGCACCACTATATGGACCGCCACGATTTCGACCTGGAACGGCTGCGCAAGTGCTGCCACCATTATCCGCAGGTGGACGGGCGCATCATGCCGGCCTGCGGCTTCAATATGTTCCACCGGGGCGCGGCCAAGGGGCCGGAGACCGAACTGGCGGCATGGGGCAAGAAGCCCTGGACCACGGACGCGCCGGTGCAGATCGTGCAGTTCCACCGCACCGACACGCGCCAGGCGCTGACCGGCATCGGGGTCGATGAAACGCCGGCGCGCGCGCCGCATTCGATCGGCCTTGGCGGCGGCAAGCCGGTGGTGCTCAAATAATGGGGATCCTCGACGGACGGACCGCATTGGTCACCGGCGGCTCGCGCGGCCTGGGACGCGCCCTGTGCATGGCGCTGGCGCGCGAAGGCGCGAACGTGGCTTTTAACTATTCGCGTTCGGTAGCCGAAGCCGAGGCCGTGCTGGCCGCGCTCAAGGAACTGGGCGTGAAGGCGTGGGCGTTCCAGGTGTCGGTGCTGGACAAGGCGGGCCTGCAGGGCATGGTGCGCGCCATCGAGCAGGATGCGGGGGCGATCGATATCTTGATCAACAACGCCGGCATCGGCCAGGTGGTGCCGCTCGCGCTGATGGAAGAAGAGGACTGGGACCGCATGATGAACACCAACGTCAAGGGCGCGTTTTTGACCACCCAGGCGGTGTTGCGCGGGATGATCCACCAGAAGCGCGGGCGCATTTTGAATATCAGTTCGCTGGCGGGCGTGAAGATGATGCAGGCGCCGGTGCACTACAGCGCGGCCAAGGCGGCGCTCAAGGGCATGACGGAGGCGCTGGCGAAGGAAGTGGGCCGCTACGGCATTACCGTCAACTGCCTGGCGCCGGGCGTGCTCGATGAAGGCGTGAGCGGCAATGTGCCGGCGGCGAAGATGACGGAATACGTGCGCCATTGCGCGCTGGGGCGACTGGGAACGGTGGAAGAAGTGGCGGAAGCGGCGGCGTTTTTTGTGTCGGACAAGAACAGTTATATGAGCGGAGCGACGGTGGTGATCGACGGCGCGGTTTGAGGGCGCTGGCTTTGCTCGTACCCGCGTTGGCGGCCGGCGCCGCGCACGCCCAGCCGGCGGTGGTGGAAGTGAACGCCAGCCGCGACAGCTACGATGCGCGGCGCGACGACACGGCCGGCAAGATCGTCGTCAGCCGCGACGACATGGTGCGCTACGGCGACGCCACGGTGCTCGATACGCTCAAGCGCGTACCCGGCGTGACCGTCAGCGGCGGCAATGCACAGATGCGCGGCCTGGGGGCCGGCTACACCCAGATCCTGCTCAATGGCGAACGCGCGCCATCCGGGTTTTCGCTCGATTCGGTCTCGCCCGAATCGGTGGAGCGCATCGAGGTGGTGCGCGCGGCCACCGCCGACACCAGTACGCGCGCCATTGCCGGCACCATCAACGTGATCCTCAAGCGCACCGTGTCGAAGGCGCAGCGCGACTGGAAGGCCGGCGCGGGGGCGTCGAGCGGCATGGCCGAGGGCAAGGCAAGCCTGAACCTGTCCGACCGCGCGGGTGCGTTTTCGTATTCGCTGGCGGCCAGCGCATCGCGCAATACCTTCCGGCGGCCGGTGACGACGGTCGAAACCGGCGGCGATGCGCAAGGACGCCCGCTGTACGAACATGTGCTGCGCGGCGACGACGTGGGCAATTTCAATACACTGAACCTGAGCCCGCGCCTGAACTGGGAGTTTGGCAACGGCGATGTCGTTAGCTGGCAGTCGTTCGTGTACGCGAACCACCTGCATGTCGATACGCGCCACCTCACCACCTATGTTGTCGGCGCGCCGCGTGTCGATCCGGCGAGCGGCAGCGTCACGTCGTCCACCCGGCGCACGCTGCGCAGCGATGTGGCCTGGACGCGCAAGCTGGGCGAGAGCGCCAAACTGGAATCGAAGCTCGGCATCGACGCGGGCAATTACGCGACCGGCCTGACGCAGCAATCGCAGGCGGGGTCCGGCGCGCTGAGCCTCGATCGCTTTGCCGATGGTTTGTCGCGCGACCGCGCCTTGCGCGCAAGCGGCAAGTACAGCGCGCGCTCGGACGGCGCGCACGCCATCGGCGCGGGCTGGGAAGGCAGCGCGGCGCGTAATACGAGCGAGCGCCAGCAGTCCGACGCGGGCCTCGCCGCCGCGCCGGAACGCTATCGCGCCACGATCCGTTCGCTGGCCCTGTACGCGCAGGATGAATGGACCGTGACGCCGCAATGGTCGGTGTACCTGGGTGCGCGCTGGGAAGGCATCGGCACGCGCAGCGGCGGCAGCGGCCTGGCCGATTCGCGCAACGACAGCAACGTGTTGAGCCCCATCCTGCATACACTGTACAAACTACCCGGCGCCAGCGGCGACCAGGTGCGCATGGCGCTCACGCGCACCTACAAAGCGCCCGATCCGGGCAGGTTGATCGCGCGCCCGGTCCTGACCATCAATAACAGCGCATCGAACCCGGACAGCACGGGCAATCCGAACCTGCGCCCGGAACTGGCGCTCGGCATCGACGCCGCCTACGAGCATCACTGGGCCAAGGGCGCGCTGTTCTCGGTGGCGGCGGCGGCGCGCCGCATCGACGACTGCACCGTGCAGGCGCTGAGCCTGGCCGGCGGGCGCTGGGTGCTGCGACCGGAAAACGGTGGCCGCTGCGACGTGCGCACGCTGGATGTGGAAACGCGCTTTCCGCTGCAATCGCTGGCGCCCGGCGCTCCCGCGCTGGACCTGCGCATGTCGGTCAGCCGCAACTGGTCCAGCGTGGACCAGGTGCCGGGGCCGGACAACCGCCTGGCCGAGCAAGTGCGCTTGTCGGCCACGGCCGGCGTCGATTACAAGGCGGGCGCGCTGACCAGCGGGGCCTCGTTCGTGTACAGCGGCGGCGGCCACGTGCGCTTGTCGCAGAATGAATTTACATATGCTTCCGTCCGCCGCGACCTGGAAATGTATGGCTTGTGGAAACTGGACAGCAAGCTGCAGTTGAGAGTGAGTATCGCCAATGCGCTGCGGCATGACTGGATCAGCGACCGCAGCTACGCGGGCGCGGCGGGCAGCTATGGCACGCGCTCCACGCAGCCGGGCAAGACCTGGGTGCGGGCGATGCTGGAGGCGCGCTTCTGACGGCGCGCGTGCTCTGGCGCAAGGTCGTTTCGCCTTAAGCTGAATCAAGCGCGCGCCCCGTCCGAACGGGTTGGCCAGTGCGGGGATATGCTTATCATTTGCTGACACAGGACGCGGCCGCCAACCTGCCGGCCGCGCATGCTGTGTTTCAAGAAAGAGGCATATCATGACCAGCCCCCTCACCCTGTTCATGCCGGTACTTCCCGGCACCAGCGCAGTGACCGTCGTCGCCACCCTGACCACCCTGCTGCCGACCATCGAGGCCGCGCTCGCATCGATCGGCACCGTCCACTATGCGCGCCTCGTCTTGCTCGATCGCTCGCAACCGAACCTGCAACCGGACCTGTTCTCGCTGCTGCCGTCGGACAAGCTCGTCATTGGCATCATCACCTCCTTCGATGGCGATTTCAGCCCCTACATCCATGACTTCACGGTCCAGCTGAGCGCCGAGTTCGACAAGACTTTGTCGCTGGTGGTCGGCGGCGCGGCGTTGACGCCGGTGGTCGATCACGAGGCTGAATTCGAAGCATTTATCGCCGAGAACAATGCCTCGCAACATATTCCGAACACCTATTTCTTCGCCGCCTACCAGCATACCGTGCAAGACATCCTGGCAGCGATCTGATCTGCCGCGTGCACCTGGCCCGCTCCCGGTGCGCTGTTCATACGCGAAGGCGACGGGAGAAGCGAATGAGCGATTCTGCGATTGACCTGGACGATGTGCAGGGCGTCATCCTGCGCGGCTACCGCGTCAGGCTGGTGCGGCATTTCGTGCTCACGATCACGGATGCTGCGGCGACCGGCAAGCTGATCGAGGCGCTGGTGCGGGGCCGCGCTGGTTTTCCCATGATAAGCAGCGCCAGGATCATCGAGCCGAAACCCTCCTCGTTCCTGAATATCAGTTTCAGTGCCGCCGGCCTGGCCGCGCTCGGCGTCACTGCCGCGCAACTCGCCAGCTTCGACCCGGCATTCCAGCGCGGCGCGACCGATCCTGTCACGGCCGCCACGGTGGGCGACTTGGGGCCGAGTGCGCCGGAACGCTGGATTGGCGGCCTGGACAATGCCGCCCGGGTGCATATCGTGCTGAGCTTGTGGGTAGCCAGTTCCGCCGAGGTGATGGAGACTGTGTCGGTGCAGCTGCGCGCCGCTTTTGTGGGCGGCGTGAGCGAGCTGTACGTGCAGGATGGCGGCGAGTTTCCCGACAACACCGTCCATTTCGGCTATCGCCATGGCATCGCGCAGCCGACGATCATCGGCATGCCGCGCCGCGAACGGGATGCGCCCGATGCGCAGCCACACGTGCCCGCAGGTGAATTTCTGCTTGGCCACATGAATGCGGCGGGCGGCACGTATCGTGTCTTGCCGCAGGAACTGTCGAGCAACAGCAGCTATGGTGTATTTCGTATCCTGGAACAGGACGTGGCCGGGTTCGAGGCGATGCTGGCGCGTTATGCGGCCGAGACCGGCATCGATACCGAGATACTGGCGGCGAAGCTCATGGGGCGCTGGCGCAACGGCAATCCGCTGACCTTGACGCCAACGGCGCAAGGCGCGCCGCTGCCGGATGCGCAGTTGAACAGGTTTGAGTTCGTCGGCAGCGATCCTGCCACGGACGATACGCTGGGCCTGAAGTGCCCAATTGGCGCCCACATCCGGCGCAACAATCCGCGCGACGCCGCCGTGATCGGCACCGACAGCACCCATCACCGGCTCGTGCGGCGCTCGATACCGTATGGTCGGCAGTATGATCGCGCGCGCCCTGACACGCACGAGCGCGGGCTGATCGGCTTCTTTATCAATGCGAGCATCCGCAACCAGTTCGAATTCCTGAGCAGCGAGTGGAACCGGAGGGATGATTTCGTGAAATCGGCGACCGGCCCCGAGGGCGCGGTGGCCGGCAATGCCGTCTACAACATCAGCGGCGAGGATTTTCTTGCAGGCGTGAACGATCCGGCCAGCAGCGCGTTCACCCTGCCCGGCAAGGGTCCGAAAGGCAGCGCCAACCGGACCCTGGACGGCTTTTCACGGCTGGTGACCACGCGCGGCGGGGTGTACTGCTTTTTCCCGAGCATCAAAGGACTGCTGTACCTGGCGCAACTGACAGCCGCCGCCGGGAGCACGCCTTACCAACGGTAGCTTGCCGTGACAATGATCTTGCGCGCTTCGCCATAAAAGCAACCGTAGGTGCAACTGCCGATAGTGGTCTTGTCCGCCAGATTGGTGACGTTGAGCGCGAGTTTCCACGGCCCGGTGCTGTAGCTGGCCATGGCATCGATCAGCGTGACGGACGGCACGATCACGGGCGTGCCATGCGCCGCGCCATGCGTGCTGCCCACGTAGCGGGCGCCGGTGCCGATCCGTAAACCGGGCAAGCCGGCCGCGCCGAAGCCCTCATCGCCCCAGATCGAGAACTGCTTGTACGGCACGCTGTCGACACGCCGCCCTTCGCGTTCCGGATACAGGGGGCTCGCCTTGGTGGTGCGGGCGTCGGTGTAGGCGTAGGCGGCGATCAGGTTGGCGCTTTTGCCGATCCGGGTGCGCGCTTCCAGTTCCAGGCCGCGCGAACGCACTTCGCCTGCCTGCATGGCAAAGTTGGCATCCTGCGGGTCTTCCACCTGCACGTTCTGGCGGGTCAGCTGGTACACCGCAGCCGAGAGCAGCATGTCGGCGCCCTTGGGCTGGTAGCGCAGCCCGGCTTCGAACTGCTTGCCTTCGGACGGCTTGAAGCGCGCGCCGGTGCGGTCGACGCCGGTGGTCGGCTCGAACGATTCGCTGTAGCTGGCAAACGGCGCCAGGCCGTTGTCGGCCAGGTACACCAGCCCTGCCCTGCCGGTGAAGGCATGGCTTTTTTCATTGTCGGCCCGTACGCCGCCAAAGAATCCGGCTTCGTTGTAGCGCATCATGTCGTAGCGACCGCCCAGCGAGGCCACCCATTTCTCGCCCACCTTGACCTGGTCCTGCGCGTAGACGCCGATGCGCTTGCCGTCGGCCTTGTAGGCGAAGCTATTCGGCGCGCGCTCGCTACCCACGGCGCTGCCGTACACCGGTGCGAACAGGTCGAGATTGGCCAGCGTGCGCGTGTAGCGTTCGGTTTCTTCGCGTCCGCGCGAGTAGTCGACGCCCGCCAGGATGGTCTGCCTGACGGCGCCCTCGCCCAGCTGGTATTGGAGCGACGTGTCCGACACCAGCGACGAGGAACGGTCGGCGCGCTGGGTGGCCCAGCGCAGGGCCGTCACGCGGGCGCTGGCGTCAACGCCGCCCCACACCTCGGTGTAGTCGAAGGCGTTGCTCGCATGGGCATAGCGCAGGCTGTTTTTGAGCTTGAGCCGCTCCGTGAACGCATGCTCGAACAGGTATCCGGCGCAATACCGTTCCAGCGCGAACTGATCGAAGCCCGGCTCGCCCACGAAGCGCTGGCGCGCAATCGGGCCGTTGGCGTTGGGCAGCACCGTCCCTTCGGCGGGCAAGCCGTAGACATTGACTGTGCGGTCTTTTTGATAGTCTCCCAAAAACGTGAGTGAGGTCGCCGCGTTCGGTTTCCACGTCAGCGCGGGCGCCACGAAACGGCGGTTGTCGGGTACGTGATCGATGAAGGTGTCGCTGTCGCGCCAGAGCGCGGTAAGGCGGTACGACCAGACGCCGTCGTCGCTCAGCGGGCCGCCAAGATCGGCCGATACCTGTTTGCGCTTGAATGAGCCTCCTTCCAGATTGATTTCGTGCACCGGCTCCGCCGTGGGACGCTTGCTGACCGTGTTGATGATGCCGCCAGGCCCGCCCGCCCCGAACAGGACCGACGCGGCGCCCTTGACTACTTCGACCCGTTCCAGGCCATACAGTTCCTGGCGACCGTCGTAGCGGGTGACGCCGTAGCGGGTGCCGTCGCGGTAGTGGTTGCCAAGGTCCGAGGTGGCCTGGAAGCCGCGCAGGAAAAACTGGTCGGTGGTGCGGTCGGCCGCTTCGTTACGGGCCACGCCGGCCACGTAGGCGAGCACGTCTTGCAGGCTTTGCGACTTGAGGGTATCGATCTCCTCCGCGCCGACCACGCTGACGGACTGCGGCGTTTCAATGATCGGCGTGTCGGTTTTGGTGGCCGTGGCGCTGCGCCGGGCCACGTAGCCGCGGATGGGACCACTTGCGGTCTCCGGTTCGGCGTTGTCGAGCACGGTAATCGTCGGCAGCACGGCGGCCTCGGGCCGGGCCGCCGGACGGGCGGCCGGCCGCTCGGCCAGCTTGACCAGGGTGTAGCTGCCGTTGGCCTGGCGCAGCGCTTGCAGGCCGTGTCCGCGCAAGACTTCGTCGAAGCCGGCCTGCACGCTGGTGATGGCGTTCAGGCCGGCGCTGGTCTTGCCGTTCAGTAGCGTTGCATCGGCGGACAGCTCGATGCCGGCGGCGCTGGCGAAGCTGGTCAAGGTGCGGTCCAGCGGGCCGGGCGCGATCTGGTAGCTGCGCGCCGGTGCGCTTTGGGCCTGGGCCGGCGTGGCCAGGCCCATGCCAAGGCCGAGGCCAAGGCCCAGCCCGGCCAGCAAAACGGCGCGCACGGCGGCCGCGCCACGGTGGAGAGTCAAGGCCGGTCGATGCGCTGAGGGTGCGATGGAGGAATGGCGGTACGGATGGGTCATGGTGCGATCCTGGTTCGAAGAATGCGGGAGTGCTTACATGTATCCCGAACGAGAACCGGAAACCCTCAAGCCGAAACGACGATTTCGGTAAAAAATCTTACACGGCATTATCAACGGGCGCGCACGGTGACCCAGTAGCGGCTGCGATAGGCCACGGCGACCGGCAGCGCCAGCGCCAGGTTGCGCAGTGCGCGGTCGGTATCGCGCAGCGAAAACACGCCGGTCACGCGCATGGCGGCAATGGCGGGATCGCAGCGCAGCAGGCCCGGCCGGTAGCGCGCCAGTTCGGCGACAAAGTCGGCCACGCGCATGTCTTCGGCCACCAGCAAGCCGTCCGACCAGGCGGCGGCGCTGGCTTGCACCGGCCCGGACGGCTCGATGCGGTCCTGCGAAAATGCCGCGCCCTGGCCGGCGTCGATGCGCACGGCAGCGTGAAGATGGTTGTGCGCCCGCAACTCGACAGCCCCGTCGAGCACGCCGACACGCGTCAGATCCGCATGCTGGCGCACCAGAAAGCGGGTGCCGAGGGCTTGCACCACGCCATCGCGCGTGCGCACCCGGAACGGGCGTTGCGCGGCTATCGGATCGGGCGCGGTCGTGACCAGGATTTCGCCGGCGCGCACGATCACAAGGCGCTCGGCGCCGCCGAAGCGCAGGTCGATCGCCGTGGCGCTGGCCAGCACCACGTGGCTACCGTCCGGCAAGATGAGCGCGCGCGTGGCGCCGGTGGCGGTGCTGTGATCGGACGCGATGCGGTCCCAGGTTTCGGGGCCGCGCAGCGACCAGGCGGCGCCCGCACTCACGCCCAGGCCCAGTAGTTGCAGCGCACGGCGGCGCGTGACCCAGGCGCTTGCCGCAGGCTCGCGCAAGGCGTGCTGGGCAATCTCGCGCGGAACGCTGACCAGCTTGTCTTCTACGGCTTGCAGGCGGCGCCAGGCGCGTTCGTGGTCCGGATGGGCCGCGCGCCACGCGCCGCACGCAGCCTGGTCGGCCGCGCTGGCCTGGTCCGACCACAGGCGTGCCATCCAGGCGGCGGCCTGGCTGACGGTGGCGGGGTCGAGCGGGGCTGCGCTCATGACGCGATCGCGCCCTGCTGCGCCGGGGTGTGCAGTGCGCTGGCGCACACCTGCAAGGCCGTGGCGATGTACTTTTCCACCGACGAGACCGACACCTGGAGGCGCTCGGCGATGTCGCGGTAACTCATTCCTTCTAGCTTGCACAGCAAGAGCGCCGAGCGGGCCTTGGCCGGCACGCAGTGCAGCAGCGCATCGATCTCGACCAGCGCTTCGAGCGTGATGGCGCGCGCCTCTTCCGACGGAGCGTGCGCCGCAGGCAGCAGCGCGATGGCCTCAAGGTAAGCCAGTTCGATCTGGCGCCGCCGGTACAGGTCGACCACGAGGCCGTTGGCGATCTGGGTCAGGTGGCGGCGCGACTGCCCGGGCGGCGGCACGCGGCCGCTGGTGATGATGCGCAGATAGGTGTCATGCGCCAGGTCGGCCGCATCGCAGGCGTTGCCCAGCCGTTTGCGCAGCCAGCCGCGCAACCAGCCGTGATGGTCGGTGTACAGCGTTTCAAGCGCGAGTGGAGGTGGGGAACTGGACATGCAAGCGATCACTTAAGAATGAGAATTATTCTCAATTGTAATGCTTGCTGGGTAAGCGGGCAATTTAATTGCGCGATCCAGGGCCTTGCGCGGTCCAGGGCGCCGGACCGGAATGGCGCGACCGTGGCCTGCGCCGCGCTTAATCGCCCTGCGAAAAGCGCCCTACCCAGCCTTGCTCCCCAGTCTCGGGGGGAGCGCTGTCGATCTGCTGGGTCAGCCGCACCAGTTCACCGTCGCGCCGGCGCAGCCACACAGCGCCGCGCCAGCGGCCATGCAGAGCGAGCGAGAGCATAATGTCCTGGTCCAGCCCGGGCGCCTGCTCGGCGCCGCGCAGCAGGCCCTGATGCTGGCCAAGCACTTCCTCGGGGGCATAGCCGGTGAGCGCGCCAAAGGCGTTGTTCACGTCGGAAATGACGCCCTGCTGGTCGCTGATGAACATCGCATCGGGCGCGCGTGCAAAGACCTGCGCCTGGCGCCGCATTTGCTCTCCGGCGGCGCTGCGCGCGCTCACATCGATCACCACCGCGCGGCAGGCTTCGCCATTATTGGACAAGGTGGTGCGCACTTCCACCGTGCGCCGGGCGCCGTCCTTGGCAACGATCACCACTTCGCAGTGCGCATCGGACATCGTCGCAAACAGGGACTTGAGGCAGGCCGCGAGGCGGCTACGGTCGGATTCGGCGACAAACACACCGAGGCGCTTGTCGATCACGCGGGCCCGTTCGATACCGAGCAGGCGCGCGGCGGCCAGGTTAAGCTCGGCAATCTTGCCGACCCGGTCGAGCGTGAAATATGGCACGGGCGCGAAATCGAACAGCTCGGTGTAGCTGGCCAGCGCAGCCTCGATCCAGGCGCGCGCCGCTTCCAGCTGCTCGTTCTGCAATTGCAGTTCGATCTGGTGCACCTGCAGTTCGTGCAGCAGGCGCTGCGGATTGTCGAGGTGGTGCTCGCCGCTGGCCAGCGCGCGCCGCTGTTCGGACAGCCGTTCCTGCGCGCGCAGGCGCAGTTCGGCATCGGCGGGTGTCGGTTCATGGTTCATGATTGTTGTCCTGATTGGTGCGGCGCTCCAGCACGCCCTGCACCTCTTGCACGATCCGTTGCAAGTCCGCGCCGGGCGCACCGCCTTGCTGCAACACCAACTGGGCCTGGCTCAGTATGTGCGCCAGTTGCCTGTGTTCGGTCACATCTTCCTTGACCGAAATAAAGTAGCCGGGCTCGGGAGAATACAGCGCACAGTTGATCCATTGCGCTCCGTCATTGCAGGAGACATCCAGGCGCTCCGGCGTGCCGCTGGTCGCCACCCGCACGCAGGCGGCGAACAGGTCCGCGTTGAAGGGATAGATCGAGCCCGCCAACGCCGACTGGCGCTGGCCGACCACTTCTTGCAAACCGGTCAGTTCCTTGAACTTCGGATTGACTTCAAGGACCACGAAATCACGCGGCACGCCATAGTCCAAAATCAGCTGGTGGCAGGCAACCGCATTCAGGGAATGCTCCAGCAATTGCCGGAAACGCGCTTCAGCGCGCTTTTGCTCGGTAATTTCCCAGGCCATGCCGGAGACGCCGATAATCGCCCCCGCCTGGTCGCGCGCGGGCTCGGCAAAAAAGTCGTAGTAGCGGGTGACGCCATGCAGGTGCGCACTGGTTTCGGCACGCACGCTCACGCCTTGCTCGAGCGCCTGGCGTTTGAGCGCGCTCAAGCGCGCGGCGTCTTCCGGCGGCAACAGCTCGGCGTCGGTCTTGCCGATGGCGTCGCCCGAGCGCACTTGCGGCTGCAAGTTGTGGACCCAGGTGTAGCGCAAGTCGCGGTCCTGGCTGAACACCGTCAGCGGCGCGTGTTCGATGGCAATCCGGAAGCGCTCGTCGCTGAGCCGCAAGGCGTGTTCCAGCGTTTTCGCGGCGCTGATGTCGATAAACGTGATGACCACGCCATCGATCCGGTTGTCCTGGGTGCGGTAAGGCATGATGCGCACCGTGAACCAGCGGCCGTCGAGCGCGCTGACCTGCACTTCGCGGAACACCAGCGAGCGCAGCACTTCACGGGCGTCCTCGGCCAGCGAGGGGTAGTCGAGCATGCTGACCAGGTCGGTGACCGGGCGCCCGGCGTCGCTCGGAATAAGCTTGATGATGGCGGTGATCCGATTGGTGAAGCGCCGGATGCGCATGTCTTCATCGAGAAACAAGGTGGCGATGTTGGTGCTGTTAAGCAGGTTTTTCATGTCGTCGCTGGCTTGCGACAATTCGTCGACCTTGGCCGACAATTCATGATTGACCGTCTGCAACTCCTCATTCATCGACTGCATCTCTTCCTTGGAGGTGGTCAGTTCCTCGTTGGTGCTTTGCAATTCTTCGTTGGTGCTTTGCAATTCCTCATTGGTCGATTTCAACTCTTCCTGCGAGGTCTGCATCTCTTCGCGCGCGCGTTGCAGCTCCTCGCGCGATTGGGCGATTTCTCGCGTCATCGCATCCATGCGCTCGGCCTCGACGCCGCCCGGCTGGCCCTTGCGTCGCGTTCTTGGGCGCGCGGCCGGCTGGTCCGAGAACACGATCAAGACCATGCCGCGCAGCGGCGCCGGTTCCTGCAGGCTGTGCACCTCCACATTGACCAGCAGCGCACCGTCGTGGCCGCCCACGCGCAATCCCCTGAGCACCTGGCTGCCCTGCTCGCGCACGACGCGGGCGAAGACTTCGTTCAAGGCGCCGGCCAGCCCCTCGCGCGCCATGGCGAAGATGTTCAGGTTGGCCTTGCCGGCGGCCGGTTCGAGGTATTTACCGGTCTTGCCGCTGATGTAGATCAGGTCGCCCTTGTCGGTGGTGAGGACGGCCGCCGGCGAAAAGCGTTGTTGCAACAGCGAGTCGATCAGGATTTGCACGCTGGAACCGCCCGGCTGGACCTGGGCGGCGGCCGGAATCGCTTCGACCAGCCCTTTGCGGGCACGGCCATAAATCGATGCCGGAAAATCGACCGGCTCGGTGCGCGGACTGCTTTCGCGGCGCTGGTAAATGCGCGTCTTGCCCGGCCACGCGGTAAACAGGTCGCTGGCCGCACCCACTGTTTCGGCGCTGCCCAGCACCAGGATGCCGCCCGGGCGCAGGCTGTAGTGAAACAGGGGCAGCAGCTTTTTCTGCAGGTCCGCCTCCAGGTAGATCAGCAGGTTGCGGCAGGTCAGCAGGTCGAGCTTGGTAAACGGCGGGTCCATTACCAGGTTCTGCGGTGCGAAGGTGACCATCTCCCGGATTTCCTTGCAGACCCGATAGCCGCCATCGCGCTCGACGAAATAGCGGCGCAGGCGCGTTTCGCTGACATCGGCCACAATATTGCCGGAAAACTCCCCGGCGCGCGCGCGGCCGATCGCGTCGCTGTCGAGATCGGTGGCAAAAATTTGCAGGGTGAAACGTGCTTCCGGCTTGATGCGATCGACGCTATCGCGAAACGCCATCGCCAGCGAATACGCTTCTTCGCCGGTGGAACAGGCCGGGGTCCAGGCGCGCAGGATGGCGCCTTGCGGATGGGCCGCCAGCAGCGCGGGAATGGCCTCGTTCTCGATCTGGTCCCACACGGCGCTATCGCGGAAGAAACTGGTTACGCCGATCAGCAATTCCTTGAACAGCAACTGGGCTTCTTGGGCATTCTCGCGCACGTAGCGCACATAGTCGGCGATGCTGCCCAGCTGGTGCAGGCTCATGCGGCGCTCGATGCGGCGGTAGATGGTGCTTTTCTTGTAGAACGAAAAATCATGCCCGCTTTGGGCGCGCAGGATCACCACGATCTTGTCGAGCGCGCTGCCGTCGGCATCGGAAAAGCTCAGCTCGGGCGGCGTCACCGGTAACGGCGCGTGGCGATGGTAGGCGATGATGCGGGCGGCCAGCTCCTCGGCGGGCGCCACCACGTCGGCCAGGCCGGCGTCGATGGCGCTGCGCGGCATGCCGTCGAACTTGGCCGACTCCGGATCTTGCACGAACACGGCTCCGGCGCATTCCTTGATCGCCCCCAAACCGAGCGAGCCATCCGCGCCCATGCCGGAGAGAATCACGGCGATGCTGTTGGCTTGCTGGTCGGCGGCGAGCGAGCGCAGGAAAAAATCGACCGGCAGGCGCAGCCCGCGCGGCGCGGCCGGTTCGAGCAGGTGCAGGACGCCGTGCAGGATCGACAGGTCGCAGTCGGGCGCGATGATATACACATGATCCGGCTCGACCCGCAGGCGGTCGGTGATTTCGACGACGGGCATGCTGGTGCTGCGCTGCAAGAGCTCGACCATGATGCTTTTATGTACGGGATCGAGATGCTGCACGACCACAAACGCCAGGCCGCTGTCTTCCGGCACGCCCGAAAGGAACAATTCGAGCGCTTCGAGTCCGCCGGCCGAGGCGCCGATGCCGACGATGGCGCGCGGCGTGCCGCCCGGATGGGCTGTCCGGGTATCGGGCAGGGTAGCGGGCGGGTGCGGTGTCGTGCTGGTTTTTCTCATGGCAAGCTGAAGGTACATCGTGGGAGTTAAACCGCGTCGCTGGCGGCGGCAGGCGTCGGGACGTACTATAACATTCGGACCTGCGGGCCGGCGCCCTTGCTTGCATCGGCATCCGGCAATGCGAGCAGCTTGCGCACGCGCTGGCGCAGGCCGTGCGGGGGGGCCGAGCAATCCGGCTTGCCCCTGGGGGGCTTTGTGCGCAACGGACGACATGCTGTGTATAGCCACGCCCGTCGGGTAGGATGAACTGCGATGGCGTCGCACCGCGTCGGGTCCGATGCTCGCACAGCCTTGCGTGATCTGAACTGAGCAAGGGCTTCGGCAGGCGTGAAACGGATGTGACGATGAAGATCTGCTCGCCAGGCTGGAGCGCTGGAGGTTGACCGTGTCGATGACTGCGTCACGCTAGCCGTGCCGGCGTTCCGCCAAAATCACTTGACGCGCAATAGCGCCTCCACATCCCGCGCGCCGTGCAAAACGCGGACAAGCTCCACCCCACCTTTAGTCGGCAAGTAGAAGACAATGTAGCGCTCGAAAGGAAAACTTCTCAAACCGTGGCTCAGATCCTCCCGCAAACGACCAAGATCGGGCTGCTGGGCCAACAGCTGTATTTTTGCACTCATCCTGCCGATGAAAGCGTCTGCCTGCGTCACACTGTCCTGCGCGATGAAATCCCATATCTCGTCAAGGTCGATCCGGGCGCGGGGACGGACAGTAACGGCGCCCATTCATGCACCGTTTTCTGCCTTGATGGCGCGCCTAGCGTATCCCGCCCGAGTGATATCGTCAGCATCCCAATGTACAGCAGGTCCGCTGCTCAATCCATCCTCGATATCCTGACGTAGTTGAAGGTGCTTTGCCACTCGCGTTTGGTCGTGTTCTTGCATGAGACGCAGAGCGTCCTGGACCACCTCGCTCGCCGATGCGTACATACCAGACGCAAGCTTTTCGCGCACCATTTGTTCAAACTGCGGCGCTAACGCTATTTTCATGGTCATTCTGAACTCCCCGATCGCTGATGGTGACATGGCATCAGTTGTAACTATTTGACATCTGTACGACGAAAAGGTTCACCCCTTGCCTGCCTGCGTGTCATTGACGTCGTCCATATTCCTGCGGGTGCTGCGAGCGCAACGTCTGAGAATAGTACCCCAACCGTCGAAAAAGCAACCACGCCTGCCTTCTTCGTGGCTATGGCCCCGTCAGCATGACAAGGGGAAAGCCGGTGAAGGCCAATCGTCCGCTCAGCGGCGGTGACATGTTTACTGACTCCAAGCGTGGTGATAATCAGTCAGCGGTTTACGCATCACCGAGTATTCGGTGCCGGCCGAATGCATCGCATGGGTACTTCCTGGAATGCAATCCATTGATACCGCTCTGTCACCACGCGAAGGAAAGCATGGCGCCCGGCGCCGAGGCGATCGATGTCTGCCGGGTGCGCGACGTTGCTGCGGTGGCGGCATGAACGCTTGCACGATGCTGGAACTGGGGCCAGCCGGGGCGCGCGAGGATATCTTGCGGGACACTGTGCTAGGATTGCCAGTCTTTGATAGTCGCAGCGCCACCACGGCCCATCAGTGGGTGCTTGAGGAAACCCCGGTTGCGCTGGTCTACAACGGCATCACGCACGCTGTCATGCTGGCCACGCCGCAAGAGCTGGAGGATCTTGCGCTGGGTTCGGACTCAGTGAAGACCCTGTTCACCAAGAACATGACGTGTTCGAGATCGGCATTGCGGCCCGGCCGGAGGGGGTAGAAGTGGCCATCCGCATCGTTGGCAGCTCCCTGCACCGCAGTAAACAGGCACAGCACATGCGGACCGGGCGCACCGGCTGCGGGCTGTGCGGAGTGGAAAGCCAAGCGCAGTTTTCCGCGCCCAGTCGTGTCGTTGCTCATAGCACGCGCGTCAGTGCAGCGGCGTTGCATCGCGCCATGGCATCGCTGCCGCAACATCAGCGTTTGCATCCACTAACCGGCGCCGCGCATGCGGCCGGCTGGGCGGACGCGGACGGCAAGCTGCTGCAGGTGCGCGAAGACATCGGCCGCCACAACGCCCTCGACAAACTGATCGGCGCGCTCGTTCGAAGCGGCCTCTCGCCGGCACAAGGGTTTTGCGTGCTCACCAGCCGCGCCAGTTATGAAATGGTGCAAAAAGCGACCCGGGCCGGGGTCGGCCTCGTGGCGGTCCTGCGGGTGGCGGAGCAATCCGGCTTGACCCTGGCGGGCTTTGTGCGCAACGGACAGCATGCTGTGCATAGCCACGCGGATCGGGTGGGATGAGCCAGATGACGCGTAGTTATTTACGCGTTCCATGAGTCGCCACAGCCAAGCTGACGTCATTGCGTCGAGTGCCGACGATCGCGCAGCCTGAAATCTCTCTTGCGGCACATCATTTACAAGCTACGAGTACGTCTTTGCTCGAGGGCAGATGCAGCGCCATTCCTGATCAGCTCGTCTTAGCTCTCATTCGTAATAGACAATAAATACAAGATTGACATCACCACTTCCTTAGAGATCTCCCGCACTAGAAAATGCAATATTTTAAATGTTGATTATGTGCCATCTTGATCTATAGCCCCATCAAATGGAAAACAACAGAAAACATTTGTTGGTCATCTAATGTTGCGATTTAGAAACAAACCTGGTCTATCCATTTTCTCAAGGTCAAATATGTCTTCATTTTTCAAAGTTTACGCGAATGCTCCAAATCTAGAAGGGGGCGAACCTATCGGAAATGGTGACTGCGTACCGCTTGTTCAGCATTTTACGAAGGTCGGGCACACGAGCACATGGCGTCCGGGTTTACGTGTCATTGACTCCGTCCATATTCCGGTAGGTACCGTGATCGCTACGTTTGAGAATGGCATCTACCCCAACCGTCGAAAAGGCAACCACGCCTGTTTTTTTCTTGGCTATGGCCCCGTCAGCATGAAAACGGGGAAACCGACAAGTATCAAAGTGATGGATCAGTGGAAAACCAGGAATCCCTATAAGATAGCATCACGTACAATTAATGCCAGAGGGAAAAGTCACGCAGAGGGCAACCCGTATCACGACTCCGACAATGCCGATACCTTTTACGTTGTATGGTGAAAAATATGAAGATGCCAGTGATTGGAGTTGTTGTTTTTCTCGCTTCAGCAGCACATGGAGCAGAGCAGAAAATTCAGTGCCCGGTCCGCTATCCTGTCCAATCGGTGAAACTTGCGGAAGTCCCTAAGGGGTGGGATGGAAAAGGCAAAGTAGGCGCCAATCTTCTGCTCAGCGGCGGTGGGGTGTTTACAGGCTCCGACGAAGACCGGGCAGAATTGATGGGCGGCGCGTCCATCAAAACCAAAGAGGGTCATGAAGTCACCTACCCTCTTACGGTCGGTGAGAAGTGGTTTTTCTGTAACTATGGAGGCGGCGGAATCGAGTTGTTGCATCGCATTGCCGCGAGCGCTACCCAATGCGTGGTGAAAACCAAACGGGTAAAGCCGGGGGAGAATCCCGACGTCAGCATTAGCTGTAAATGAACGCGTGATAGCGGCGCTGTACAAGGACCGTGGCAGTGTGTATCGCCGCCTGAGATTAATGTTCGATATACACCTTGTCGCGAATGAATTGCAGATGCGCCTTGAAGACGGCGTTTTCTTTCAACGACAGCGAGGGATCGAAAACCAGTTCGCCCCCATACGCCATCCCCGGTTCGCCGGCCAACTGCGTCTGTCCGCGCGCGGCGAATTTTTGCGCACCCTGGCGCATGATCACTTTCAAGGTGCTGGAATCAACCCCGCCGCCGCAAAAATATTTGTAGGGAACGGTGACTTCGGCGATGCCGTTTTGGTCGAGGTCGGTGACAGTAATGTACTTGGGGAAAAAGTTGGCCGATGAATCCACTATGGGACAGTCATTCTCATCCTGGATCAGCCACTCGCGGGCCCAGCGGTTGGCTTTGCGCACGTACAGCGAGGCGAACAATTCGTGGCGTTCCTCGTCGTCGCCCGGCGTGGCGTTTTCCGCGCTCGACGTGCCGGTGCGCAAGCTGACCACCAGAATGTGCTCGCCGCCGGCATCGACGATGCGGGCGGCCTTGACCAGCTTGCCCGGCACGGCGATCCGCTCGGCTTTCAGGAACGCGGGCGTCACCGGCGCGTGCTGCACGGCGGCATGCGCCGGCAGCGATGCCGCGGAGATTAACAGCAGGCACAGGGGCAGCACGGAAACGGCGGATGTGATTGGCATGGTTGACGTGATATTCGAGAAACGGTGGGAGATGCGCATGTCACGGAAGTGGAATGGACGTGCCTGATCTTTTGCTTGTTCGCTGGAACAGGGATGCAAGCCTGGGAAAATGGTCCGCCTGGAGGGAATCGAACCCCCATGATCGCTTTAGAAGAGCGAGGTCCTATCCGTTGAACGACAGGCGGTATTGATCGTATCGATATCTTACCCGAGCTGAGGGTAATTTGCCGCAAGGAGGAACCCCCTGTGGAAATGAAAACGGGCTGTCAAATGCATGACAGCCCGTCTTTAACTTGGTCGGAGTACAAGGATTCGAACCTTGGACCCCCTGGTCCCAAACCAGGTGCGCTACCGGACTGCGCCACACTCCGAAGACGTTATTATACGTCGGGGCAATCGCAAACGTCAACGGCACATCGTGAAGTTTTCTGTGAAATGTTGAAAACAGGAAAACTAACTTCAAGCACCACTCAACCGCTTACCGGCGCGCCCATCAACAGACGCGCCCTCCCCGCCGCGACTGTTTGCTTACGCCGGCACCTTGTTGGCAATCCGGCGCGCGGTCGATTCGGCCACCTGCGCGCTCTTCGCTTCCACCATCACGCGGATCAGCGGCTCGGTACCCGATGCGCGGATCAGCACGCGCCCCGTATCGCCCAGCTCCGCTTCCACGGCTTCTTTCTCGGCCACCATGTCCGGATGCTTGGTCCAGTCGAAACCGGACGGCACCTTCACGTTAATCAAGGTTTGCGGATACAAGGTCAGTTCCTTGCAGCACTTGTCCAGGCTCTTGCCGCTGCGCTTGAGCGCCGACAGCACTTGCAGCGCGGAGACAATACCGTCGCCGGTCGTGTGCTTGTCGAGCGCCAGCAAGTGACCCGAGCCTTCGCCGCCGAACAGCCAGCCGTTCTCTTTCATCACTTCCAGCACATAGCGGTCGCCGACCTTGGCGCGCGCGAAGCCGACGCCGAGTTCCTTGAATGCCACTTCCAGCGCCATGTTCGTCATCAGGGTTCCTACCGCGCCGGCCACCGGGCCGGTCGTCATGCGGTCGCGCACCATGACATACAGCAGCTCGTCGCCGTTGTAGATGCGGCCGGCGCCGTCGCACATGACCAGGCGGTCGGCGTCGCCGTCGAGCGCGATGCCGAGGTCGGCGCGGTGTTCGAGCACGGCCGCGGCCATGGCCTTCGGCGCGGTCGCGCCGAAGCCGTCGTTGATGTTAAAGCCGTTCGGCTTGTTGCCGATGGCGATGACTTCCGCTCCCAGCTCGTGGAACACGTGCGGTGCGATGTGGTAGGCGGCGCCGTGCGCGCAGTCGAGCACGATGCGCAGGCCGCGCAGGTCGAGCTCGTTCGGGAAGGTGCTCTTGCAAAATTCGATGTAGCGGCCCTTGGCGTCTTCCAGGCGCTTGGCGCGGCCCAGCTTTTCGGCCGGCACGCATTCCATCGGCAAGTCGATCATGGCTTCGATTTCTTGCTCGACCGCGTCCGGCAGCTTGGTGCCGTGCTCGGAGAAGAACTTGATGCCGTTATCCTGGAATGGGTTGTGCGAGGCGGAAATGACGACACCGGCAGACAGGCGCAGCGCGCGCGTCAGGTAGGCCACGGCCGGGGTCGGCATCGGGCCGGCCAGCATCACGTCCACGCCGGCGGCGTTGAAGCCCGCTTCCAAGGCCGATTCGAGCATGTAACCCGAGATACGGGTGTCCTTGCCGATCAGGACCGTCGGACGACCCGAGGCGGCGTTGGTTTTGGCCAGGACTTTACCAGCGGCGTAGCCGAGGCGCATCACGAAATCAGGGGTGATCGGCGCCACGCCCACCAGCCCGCGCACACCGTCCGTACCGAAATATTTACGTGCCATGTTTTCTCTTTTACTCAGTGATTGAATTAGTTAATGAAGAATGCGTGGTGGCGGCTTGCCACACTTTAAGTGCATCGACTGTTTCAGTAACATCATGCACGCGCACGATGCGCGCGCCCTGCGCCACCGCAGCCAGTGCGCCGGCAAGACTGCCGGCCAGGCGCTGCTCGACCGGCTTGCCGGTCACGGCCCCGATCATCGACTTGCGCGACACCCCCGCCAGCACCGGCAAGCCGAGTTCGCGCCCCAGCTTGCCGATGTTGCGCAACAAGGCGTAGTTGTGCTCCACCGTCTTGCCGAAACCAAAACCCGGATCGATGCAGATGCGCTGGCGTTCGATGCCGATGGCCAGCATGGCCTCGATGCGCTCGCGCAAAAAATCCGTCACCTCGCGCACCACGTCGGCGTAGCTTGGGGACTGCTGCATGGTCTGCGGCGAACTTTGCATATGCATCACGCACAGCGCGCAGTCGCTGCCGGCCACCGCTTCCAGGGCGCCGGGCGCCCGGAACGCGTTGATGTCGTTGATCATGTCGACCCCGGCCAGGATCGCCTCGCGCATCACCTCGGGCTTGTAGGTGTCGATCGACAAGGGCTTGCCGAGATCGCGCAGCGCATACAGCGCCGGCATCACGCGGCGCAATTCTTCATCGAGGGGCAGCGCGGGCGCGCCCGGACGGCTCGATTCGCCGCCGACATCGATCAGGTCAACGCCTTCGCTCACCATTTCTTCGGCGCGCGAGAGGGCAAATTCGAGCGAGCCGAAGCGTCCGCCGTCCGAAAACGAGTCGGGCGTGACGTTGAGAATGCCCATGACCAGGGGTGTGGCCGCCACATCGAAGCCGAAGCGGCCGCATTGAAAATATTGTCGCATTGCGTTTACATCATGATGTTAATCGATCGACCATAAAAAATGCCGTTCAGTCTTGTCTGAACGGCATTATATACAAGCTTGCAAGAAATCGGAGAGATTTACGCCGGTGCTGTCGCGTTCGGTGAAACGCCGCCCGGACCGCTGTCGCCCGGAGGCGGCGTGCGCTTGGTCAGGACACCCGACTTCGGCTCGCGTGGCTCGTTGCCGGCCATGATGTCGTTGATCTGGTCGGCGTCGATGGTTTCCCAGTCGAGCAGCGCCTGGGTCATTTTTTCGACCTTGTCGCGATTCTCTTCCAGCAGGCGGCGCGACAGCGCGTACTGCGTGTCGAGGATCGAACGGATCTCGGCATCGACCTTTTGCTGGGTCGCCTCGGAGATGGTCTTGGTGGCGCCGCCGAAGAAACCTTCGTTTTCGCTATCTTCGTAGACCATCACGCCCATGCTGTCGCTCATGCCGAAACGCGTCACCATCGAGCGCGCCAGTTTGGTGGCACGCGAGAAGTCGTTCGACGCGCCGGTCGACATTTGACCGACGAACAGTTCTTCGGCGATACGGCCACCGAACAGGATCGAGATTTCTTCCAGCATCTTGTCCTTGTAGCCGGACAGCACATCATGCTCAGGCAACTGCCAGGTCAGGCCCAGGGCATAACCGCGCGGCATGATCGTGACCTTGTGGACCGGATCGGCCTTAGGCAACAGCTTGGCGATGACGGCGTGGCCGGATTCGTGATACGCGGTGTTGCGGCGTTCTTCTTCACGCATGACCATCGATTTGCGCTCCGGACCCATGAAGATCTTGTCTTTCGCGTCTTCGAAGTCGCTCATTTCCACCAGGCGCTTGCTGCGGCGCGCGGCGAACAGGGCTGCTTCATTGACCAGGTTGGCCAGGTCGGCGCCCGAGAAGCCAGGCGTACCGCGCGCCAGGATGTCGGCCTTGACGTCGGCGCCGATAGGCACCTTGCGCATGTGCACATTGAGAATCTGTTCGCGGCCGCGGATGTCGGGCAAGCCCACCATGACCTGGCGGTCGAAACGGCCCGGACGCAGCAGCGCTTTGTCGAGCACGTCGGCGCGGTTGGTGGCGGCGACGACGATGACGCCGGAGCTGGCTTCAAAACCGTCCATCTCGACCAGCAATTGATTCAAGGTCTGTTCGCGCTCGTCGTTACCGCCGCCCATGCCGGCGCCACGGTGACGGCCGACCGCGTCGATCTCGTCGATGAAAATGATGCAAGGCGAGTGTTTTTTGGCGTTCTCGAACATGTCGCGCACGCGGCTTGCACCGACGCCGACGAACATTTCGACGAAATCCGAACCGGAAATCGAGAAGAACGGCACTTTGGCTTCGCCGGCGATGGCCCGCGCCAGCAGGGTTTTACCCGTGCCCGGAGGGCCTACCATCAGCACGCCGCGCGGAATACGGCCGCCCAGCTTCTGGAATTTGGTCGGGTCCTTGAGGAAGTCGACGATTTCGTTGACTTCTTCTTTCGCTTCGTCGCAACCGGCGACGTCGGCGAAGGTAACGGTATTGTTGGTTTCATCCATCATGCGGGCCTTCGACTTGCCGAAGGAGAAAGCGCCGCCCTTGCCGCCGCCCTGCATCTGACGCATGAAGAAAATCCATACGCCGATCAGCAACAGGAACGGGAACCAGGAAATGATCACGGTCTGCAGGAACGAGGTTTCTTCAGGCGGCTTGATGTCGAAGCGAATGCCGGCGTCGCGCAGGTCGCCGACCAGGCCGCGGTCGAGCAAGGTGGCGGTGGCGCGCACCTTGCTGTCGTCGGTGCGGGTAGCGGTGATGTTCGGCCCTTCGATCAGCACTTCCTTGATGCGCCGTGCCTTCACGTCATCGAGCAGTTCGGAATAAGCGATGGACTTGCTGCCGCCGGCAACGTTGTGGTTGTCAAACTGCCGGAACAGCATGAACAACAACAGGGCAACGACTACCCAGATGGCGGATTTTGAAAACATATTATTCACGAAAACTCCTTCGATGCAGGCGCATCTTTTTACCGATTTTAGAACGCCGATTTTACTCGCAATAAGCAGGCGGTGCCACGCACGCCCCGCTGCCGGGCTGAAAAACTACTGAAAAGCCATGAAAATCAGGCAACTCTTACCCAATTCTCATGCCTTTTGCGGCTTTCCTTGGTTGATGTGCGGCTAAACCCATCAAATATCAAGGGGAGATTCGTCTTCCAGTGCGGTATTCTTGTCGGTAGGATTTTTCAGCCCCTTGCCAACGAGGAAAATTTCGGACGATTTATCACGGCTGGCCTTCGGCTTGATCTGCTTGACGACCTTGAACTCGGCGCGGAACTTCTCCACGACCTGGCTGAAACCCATGTCTTTAAAACACTTGACGACCAGCGCGCCGGACGGTTTCATGTGGAATTGCGAAAATTCGATGGCGAGGTCGATCAGGTGCTCCATGCGGGCCGAATCGGCCGTGGGGATACCCGACAGGTTGGGCGCCATGTCCGACAGCACCAGGTCGCATTTGCGGCCGGCCAAGATGGTGTCGAGCTGGCGCAAAATGCGCGCCTCGCGGAAGTCGCCAAGGATAAAATGCATGTCGGCGATCGGCTCCATCGGCAGCATGTCGAGGCCGATGATGGTGCCGTTGATGCCGCCGCCATCCTTGCCGGCCAGCTTGCGCCGCACGTACTGGCCCCAGCTGCCCGGGGTGCAGCCGAGGTCGACGATGACCTGGCCCGATTTGATCAGCTTTTCGCTCTCGTCGATTTCCTTGAGCTTGTAAGCGGCGCGTGCACGGTAACCCTCTTTCTGCGCTAACTTCACGTAGGGGTCGTTTATGTGGTCGTGCAACCAGTTTTTGTTTAATTTGTTCTTTGCCATTCGCGTAGAATACTGCTTTTAAAGGATTATCTAAAAATATTATGCAAAAACTTACCCCCGTCGAGCGCAGCGCACTGCGCGCTGAAGCGCATGCGCTCAAGCCAGTCGTCATCATCGGCGAAGCGGGCCTGACGCCTGCCGTGATCAAAGAGATCTCGGCCAGCCTCGACTCGCACGGCCTGATCAAGGTCCGCGTGTTCGGCGACGACCGCGCCATGCGCGCAGAAATCTACGACAACATCTGTACCGAGCTCGATGCGGCTCCGGTGCAACACATCGGCAAACTGCTGGTCATTTACCGTCCCAAAGTGGAAGTGGTGAAAGAACGCAGCAGCAAGTCGGGTAAAGGAATGCGCGAAGTTACCATTGTTAAAGCGAGCGCAAGCGGTACCAAGCGTCCGTCCGTGACCAAGGTCATGATCAAAGGCAATGAGCGTGTGACGGAAGGCGGCACCATCAAGCGCGCCAAGCCGCGCCAGACCAGCCCTAAGAAAGGCGCGCTGGGGAAATAATCCCCGCGTTGCCTGCGTTACTGCATTGTTGTTCTTGCCGCCACTCTCGTCGTTCCCGCGCATGCGGGAACGACGGTGGCTGGGATTACGGCTTTGGGTTCTTGAACACCAGCACCGCCGCCAGCACGCTCTGTATCAAATACAACACCATCGACACCCCGTGCAGCATGCCGAACTGCTTGCGCGCGGCCGCTTCCATCACGCCGCCGGGCGCCGCCTCTTTTAACTGAGCCATCATCGGCCCAAGTCCCAGCGTACTGGCCGCCATCAAGGCCAACATCGACGCCACCACCAGCAACAGCACGCGCCGCCGTGTGGTATCGACGCCCTTGTCCAGGGCCAGCAACACCAGCAGCCCCACGCCGCACACCAGCGACACCATCGCTTCGGCCCTGAACATGCTGCCCGCAATGGTCCCGGCCAGCACGCTGTCGGACAGGGTGCGGAACAAGGTCGGGGCCACCAGGTAGCCCACCGTCCACAAACTGCCCGCCCACGCCGTCACCAGCAGCAGGCGGGCGCGCGCAAGCAGCATCAGATGTACTTGACTTCGAGGATTTCGTATTCGCGCGGGCCGGATGGCGCCTGCACTTCCACTACGTCGCCGGCGTACTTGCCGATCAAGGCGCGCGCGATCGGCGAGGTAACCGACACTTTATTGAGCTTCAAGTCCGCTTCGTCCAGGCCGACGATCTGGTAGGTCACCTTGGTGCCGTTATCCAGGTCTTCCAGGTCGACGGTCGAGGCGAACACCACGCGCCCTTCGGCGTCCAGGGTGGTCGGATCGATGATCTGCGCGGCGCCCAATTTGCCTTCCAGCTCCGCGATGCGGCCTTCGACGAATGCCTGGCGCTCCTTGGCGGCGTCGTATTCGGCGTTCTCGGACAAATCGCCATGCGAGCGCGCCTCGGCGATCGCGTCGATCACACTGCGGCGCTCCTTGGTCTTGAGCTGGTGCAGCTCTTCCTTGAGCAGTTCGGCGCCGTATTTGGTAAGTGGAACAGATGTGTTCATGTCGTATTCGCGTTTCTACTGAAAAGTGAAAACCACAGGGCGCGCGATGGAGGATGTCCTTCGCGCGCCCTGTGGTCAGGGGTACTGCGTGCCGCTTAGTTTAAGGTTTTATGCAGGCCTTGTAAATCGTAGACCCGCAACTCGTCAAGATGACGCATGCCTTCGACCGCAGCCTCCGCACCCGCTATTGTAGTGTATGTCGTCACGCGCGCGGCCAAAGCTGAAATCCGGATCTGGCGCGAGTCGACAATCGCACTGCGTTTTTCTTCGACCGTGTTGATCACCAGCGCGATCTCGTGGTTCTTGATCATGTCGACCACGTGCGGACGGCCTTCGATCATCTTGTTGACGGCCTGGCATGGAATTCCCGCCGCGGTGATCACCGCGGCCGTGCCCTTGGTCGCGACGACCTGGAAGCCCATCGAGTGCAGGTCGCGCGCCACCTTCACCGCGCGCGGCTTGTCCGAGCCCTTCACCGACAGGAACACCTTGCCCGATTCGGGCAGCTTGACGCCGGCGCCCATCTGCGACTTGACGAACGCTTCGCCGAAGGTCATGCCCACGCCCATGACTTCACCGGTGGACTTCATCTCGGGTCCGAGAATGGTGTCCACGCCAGGGAATTTCACGAACGGGAACACGGCTTCCTTCACGCTGTAGAACGGCGGCACGACTTCGGTGGTGATGCCCTGCGATTCGAGCGTCTGGCCAACCATGCAACGGGCCGCGATCTTGGCCAGTTGCAGGCCGGTCGCTTTCGACACGAACGGCACCGTGCGCGAAGCACGCGGGTTCACTTCCAGCACGAATACCGTATCAGTCATCACGCCATCGACTTCCGTCTTCTGGATCGCGAACTGCACGTTCATCAGGCCGATCACGTTCAGGCCCTTGGCCATCAGCGAGGTCTGGCGCTTGAGTTCATCGATGGTCTCTTGCGAGAGCGAATATGGCGGCAGCGAACAGGCCGAGTCGCCCGAGTGCACGCCGGCCTGCTCGATGTGCTCCATCACGCCGCCGATGAAGGTGGTGACGCCGTCGGAGATGCAGTCGACGTCGACCTCAATGGCGTCGTTCAGGAAGCGGTCCAGCAGCACTGGCGAATCGTGCGATACCTTGACCGCTTCGCGCATGTAGCGTTCCAGGTCGCGCTGTTCGTGGACGATTTCCATCGCCCGCCCGCCCAGCACATACGATGGACGCACCACCAGCGGATAACCGATTTCCTGCGCCAGCGCCAGTGCTTCAGGCTCGGTGCGCGCGGTGCGGTTAGGCGGCTGGCGCAAGCCCATTTTTTGCAGCATCTGCTGGAAGCGCTCGCGGTCTTCGGCCGCGTCGATCATGTCGGGCGAGGTGCCGATGATCGGCACGCCGTTCGCTTCCAGGTCGAGCGCGAGCTTCAATGGCGTCTGGCCGCCGTACTGCACGATCACGCCGACCGGTTTTTCGATGGCGACGATCTCCAAGACGTCTTCCAGCGTCAGCGACTCGAAATACAGGCGGTCCGAGGTATCGTAGTCGGTCGAGACGGTCTCGGGATTGCAGTTGACCATGATGGTCTCGTAGCCGTCTTCGCGCATCGCCAGCGCCGCGTGCACGCAGCAGTAATCGAATTCGATACCCTGGCCGATGCGGTTCGGGCCACCGCCCAGCACCATGATCTTTTTCTTGTCGCTCGGGTTGGACTCGCACTCTTCGTCATACGTCGAGTACATGTACGCGGTGTCGGTCGAAAATTCGGCCGCGCAGGTATCGACCCGCTTGTACACCGGACGGATGCCCATCGCATGGCGCGTCTCGCGCACCACTTTGTCGGTCGTGTGCAGCAGGAAGGCCAGGCGGCGGTCCGAGAAGCCTTTTTGCTTCAACTTGTACAGGGTCGGCTTGTCGATCGATTCGAGCTTTTGATTGTCGAGCCACAGTTCGATGTCGACGATTTCCTTGATCTGCACCAGGAACCACGGATCGATGTGGGTCAGCTGATGCACTTCTTCCAGCGTAAAGCCCTGGGCAAAGGCGTCGCCCACGTACCAGATGCGGTCCGGGCCGGGTTCGCCCAGTTCTTCTTCGATCTTTTCGCGGTCGCGCGTTTTCTCGTTCAGGCCATCGACGCCCACTTCCAGGCCGCGCAGGGCCTTCTGGAACGATTCCTGGAAGGTGCGGCCAATCGCCATGACTTCACCGACGGACTTCATCTGGGTGGTCAGGTGATGGTCGGCAGCCGGGAATTTTTCGAACGTGAAGCGCGGGATCTTGACCACGACGTAGTCGATCGACGGTTCGAACGAGGCAGGCGTGGCGCCGCCGGTGATTTCGTTGCGCAGCTCGTCGAGCGTGAAGCCCACCGCCAGCTTGGCCGCGATCTTGGCGATCGGGAAACCGGTCGCCTTGGAAGCCAGTGCCGACGAACGCGACACGCGCGGATTCATTTCGATGACGATCATGCGCCCGTCTTGCGGGTTGATCGCGAACTGCACGTTCGAACCACCCGTGTCGACGCCGATCTCGCGCAGCACCGCCAGGGAGGCGTTACGCATGACCTGGTATTCCTTGTCGGTCAGGGTCTGGGCCGGCGCCACGGTGATCGAGTCGCCCGTGTGCACGCCCATGGCGTCCAGGTTTTCGATCGAGCAGATGATGATGCAGTTGTCCGCCTTGTCGCGCACCACTTCCATCTCGTACTCTTTCCAGCCGATCAGGGACTCTTCGATCAGCAGTTCCTTGGTCGGCGACGCTTCCAGGCCGCGCTTGCAGATGGTCTCGAATTCTTCTTCGTTGTAGGCGATGCCGCCGCCGGTGCCGCCCATGGTGAACGAGGGACGGATGATGGTCGGGAAACCCATCTCGCGCTGCACGACCCACGATTCTTCCATCGAGTGGGCCACGCCGGAACGCGCCGAACCGAGACCGATCTTGGTCATCGCCTCCTTGAACTTGGAGCGGTCTTCGGCCTTGTCGATGGCTTCCGGCGAGGCGCCGATCAGCTCCACGTTGTACTGTTTGAGCACGCCGTTGTTGTGCAGGTCGAGCGCGCAATTGAGCGCGGTCTGGCCGCCCATGGTCGGCAGGATCGCGTCGGGACGCTCCTTGGCGATGATGCGCTCGACGACCTTCCAGGTGATCGGCTCGATGTAGGTCACGTCCGCCATTTCCGGGTCGGTCATGATGGTCGCCGGGTTGCTGTTGACGAGGATGACTTTATAGCCCTCCTCGCGCAGCGCCTTGCACGCCTGGGCGCCGGAATAATCGAACTCGCAAGCCTGGCCGATGATGATCGGGCCTGCGCCAATAATCAGAATACTTTTAATGTCACTACGCTTTGGCATATTATTTAATCTCCGCGGCTTGCATCAGACTGATGAAGCGGTCAAACAGGTAAGCTACATCGTTCGGGCCCGGCGACGCTTCAGGGTGGCCCTGGAAGCAGAAGGCCGGCTTGTCGGTGCGGGCGAAGCCCTGCAGCGAGCCGTCGAACAGCGATACGTGGGTAACGCGGCAGTTGGCCGGCAGGGTTTGCGCGTCGACCGCGAAACCGTGGTTCTGCGAGGTGATCATCACCTTGCGCGAATCGAGATCCTGCACCGGGTGGTTGGCGCCGTGGTGGCCGAACTTCATCTTGAGCGTGCGCGCGCCGGAAGCGAGCGCCATGATCTGGTGACCGAGGCAGATGCCGAAGGTCGGGATGCCACGCTCGATCAGCTCGCGGCTGGCCGCGATCGCGTAATCGCACGGTTCCGGGTCGCCCGGGCCGTTGGCCAGGAAAATCCCGTCCGGATTGAGCGCCAGCGCATCGGCGGCGCTGGCCTGGGCCGGCAGCACGGTCACTTTGCAGCCACGTTCGGTCAGCATGCGCAGGATGTTGCGCTTGACGCCGTAGTCGAAAGCCACAACGTGGAACTTGGGATCGGTCAGCTTGCCGTAGCCTTCGCCGAGCTTCCACTCGGTCTCGGTGAACTCGTAGGCGGCGGTGGTCGAGACCACCTTGGCCAGGTCCATGCCGGCCAGGCCGGGGAAGGAGCGCGCCAGTTCCAGCGCCTGCACCTGCGAAGGCTCGTTGCCCTGCGTGCCGACCAAAATGGCGCCGCCCTGCGCGCCTTTTTCGCGCAACAGGCGGGTCAGCTTGCGGGTGTCGATGCCGGAGATGGCGACGATGTTTTCGGCCTTGAGGTAGTCCGACAGCGACTGGGTCGAACGGAAGTTCGACGCCAGCAGCGGCAGGTCGCGGATGATCAGCCCTGCGGCGTGGACCTTGCTTGCCTCGACGTCTTCCGGATTGACGCCCGTATTGCCGATGTGCGGATAGGTCAGCGTGACAAGCTGGCGCGAATAGCTTGGATCGGTCAGGATTTCCTGGTAACCGGTCATGGCCGTGTTGAACACGACTTCCCCGGTAGTATGGCCGGCGGCGCCAATGGAAATACCTTTAAATATCGTTCCATCGGCGAGAGCCAGGATGGCTGGAACGGCGGGGCCAGAAAAAAATGGCGGCAAGGGCAACTCCTGATAAAGTTACCGTAGCTGCGCCACGTCAGACCGACGACCATGGTTTCCCCAGTGCGCTTAGCGCTGGGGATGGTGTCATGTTGAATGAGGGATAGTGGGTAGTCGCTACGGTAGGTGTATGAATGGCTAAACCTCCAAATTATAGCGCAACGCGGCCTTTCCGGCAATCGCCGGCGGATGCATTTGCATCGCTTTTCGCGCTTTTACTGGACATCGCCAACCGTCCTCTATACATTTGAGACAGCATCCTCGGGCAAACCATTTATCAGGAAATGTGATTATGTCTACATTTGGAAGAGATACGCCGATGGAGCGCCCCAACCCGGGCGGGCGGGCAGCGGTATTCGTGCCCAAGACTAACGCGGAAGACGCCGTCAAGGAGATGCTGAAAAACGGCTCGGGCATGGTCGGCTTCGGCAACAGCGACGGCTCGGTCACGGTTTACTTCGAAAACAACCGCTTCAACGATTCGAGCCTGCACAAATGGGAAAGCAAGGTGTGGAAGTCGTACGGAAGAATGGTCGAGCTTTCGCCCACTGTTAACAAGCTGGTGTGCGATGCCAGCAACCTGGCGCAGGTGGGATTCGTCCAGGGGCCGGAAATCGAGGTGCGCGACATGGAACTGCTGATGGCCTGGCTGGAACGCAGCAACGCGGTTGATTCAGCGCCCGCCGGGCCGCTGATTCACGCCTGAGGACAGCACCGGCCGGGGGCGCATGCCGCGTGCGCGCCAGGCCCGCCGTCACTTCGATCGGCCCGAGCTCATGTAAAACACCGCATCGCGCACCTGGTCGCCCGTCAGGGCCGGCATGCCGCCTTTGGCCGGATGCGCCCGGAAGCCATCGATCGCGTGCTTCACCAGCACATCGAAACCTTGCTTGTTACGCAGCTCCCACACCGGCCGGTCGTCCGGGCGCGGGGCGTTGAGCAGGCCCTGCGCATGACAGACCTGGCACGATTCCTCATACACCTTGCGTCCCCGCACGAGCGCGCCCGCGTGGCCGGCAGCCTCGAGCTTGCTCACGCGCGTCGGAACCATTAGGTCGAGCTCGTCGCCGGCCATTTGCAAACCGCGCTCCCCGCTTGGCAGTTCAAGTTCAGCCTGGGCATTGACGCTGCCCTGGGCGGCGGCTTTTTCCAGCAAAGCGGTGGCGTCCGCCGCCGACACAAGGTGTTTGCGCAGGCGATAACCGTACAGCGCGTAGGTCGCGTCGCCATGACCTCGATCGGAGAGCGCGGCGAGGTAGGCCAGCCCGCGTTGTTCATCAAGGGGAAACTGCCGGCCCGAGATCAGCGCCAGCCCAAGCATGTACTGGGCGCGCAGGTCACCCGCCTTGGCGGCCTTGGTCCATGCCCGCTCGGCGGCGACAAACTTCTCCTGGCGAAACAGCTGTTCGCCGGATTCATCGCTCGCTCGCGCCGCGCCGCCGGCACTGCCGAGGATGCAAAACATGACAAACGACGCCAGCGATGCTTTGTATATGGTGTTCATAGCGCTCCTTAACATCGTCAGGCGCCGAGGCGGACCCTGTTTACAAACCCAGCGCGCTCAGTCCCGGATGATCGTCCGGGCGGCGCCCGAGCGGCCAATGGAACTTGCGCTCCTGCTCGGGGATCGGCAGGTCGTTGATGCTGGCGTGGCGCAGCGCCATCAAGCCGTGCTGGTCGAATTCCCAATTCTCGTTGCCGTAGGAGCGGAACCAGTTGCCGGCGTCGTCGCGCCACTCGTAGGCGAAACGCACGGCGATGCGGTTGCCGCCGAAGGCCCACAACTCCTTGATCAGGCGATAGTCGAGTTCGCGCACCCATTTACGCGTCAGCAGGCCGACGATGGCCTCGCGCCCGGTGACGAATTCGGCGCGGTTGCGCCAGCAGCTGGCGGCGGTGTAGGCCAGCGCCACGCGGGCCGGGTCGCGCGAGTTCCAGCCATCTTCGGCCAGGCGCACCTTGAGCGTGGCCGATTCGTGGGTAAAGGGAGGCAGAGGCGGACGGCTTTCTGATTCAGTCATGTGAATTCTCCTGGCGGGGGAATGACAGCATAAGCCATCGCATCCGAACCGGCCCTGCGCAGAGCCGCCCCGAAAACCGGATCAGGGCGGCCTATGCCCTTCTTTATTGCGCCAGCGCGGCGATACCGGCCCTGGCGATCTGCGCATCCTGGTCCGACTTCACGCCCGAGACGCCGACGGCGCCGATCACGTGACCGTCCACGATCACCGGCACGCCACCTTCGAGCATGCCTTCGATGAACGGCACCGTCAGGAACGCGGTGCGGCCATTGTTGATGATATCTTCATAGACCTTGCTCTCGCGCCGGCCCAGCGCCGCCGTCTTGGCCTTGGACGGTGCGATGTGCGACGACAATGGCGCGGCGCCGTCCAGGCGTTGCAAGGACAGCAGATGGCCGCCATCGTCGCAGATGGCGATGGTCACCGCCCAGTTGTTGGCAAGGGCTTCGGCTTGCGCGGCGGCGGCGATTTTCTGGACGTCGGCGAAGTTCAGGTACGGTTTCGATGGCATGTTGATATCCCAAGTGATTAATGCGGGCAATTTTACGGCAAGCGCGCGGTCTGCCGATATCGGATTGGCTATAGCCCTTATGACTGCTGGCGCGCCTTGAGCTTGGCTTTGATCTGCGGCATCACCGCCGCGGCGGCCTGCTCGCCGGCCATGATGGCACGGTTGCGGCCGGCAAAGTCGTTACTGCCCATTTTCGGCAGGTTCGGCGTAATGACCACATCCGCATCCTTGAGCTCGTAGTGATTGAGGCGCTGGCCCATGATGGCGAAGGTCTGCATCAACACTTCGAGCGAGCTGACAGCCGCCTGCGCGTCGGTCTGGCTCGAAATATTGACCGCGATAATGAAATCGGCGCCCATTTCGCGCGCGAAGCGCACCGGCACCGGCGCCACCAGGCCGCCATCGACATACGAGCGCTCGCCAATGCGCACCGGCTGGAACACGCTCGGTACGGACGAGGAAGCGCGCACCGCCTGCCCCGTGTTGCCGCGCCTGAACAGGATCGGCTGACCGTTGTTGAGGTCGGTCGCAACGGCGCCGAAGGGAATCTTGAGCTTTTCGATCGGCACGTTCTTGACGGCCTTGTTCACGTAATTCTGCAAGGCGTCGCCCTTGAGCACACCGGAGGACTTGCCGAACAGCGGCATGGCCCAGTCCGAAATCTCGGCCTCATCCATTTCCATGGCGGTCTTTTGCAGGGCGAAGCCATCGTTGCCGGCGGCATACATGGCGCCGACCACACTGCCGGCGCTGGTGCCGACCACGACATCGGCAAAGATGCCCTGCGCTTCGAGCGCCTTGATCACGCCAATGTGGGCGAACCCCCGCGCGGCGCCGCCACCGAGGGCCAGGCCGATGCGGATTTTCTTGGGCACGGCGGCGGCGGCCGGTTGCACCACGGCGGCCGGTTTGGTGGCGGGAGGAGTGGTGGTGCCGCAGCCGGCGAGCAACACGGCGAGGGCGATCAGGGAACGGCGTTTGGTGAACATAGTGGTCGTCAAAGAAGCGAAGACCACGATTGTACCTGCTCCCGGGAACGCAGTGCCGCCGGGAGGCAAGCAAAGATCGTCTGCATTCCGGATAGCCAACGAGTAAAATCGAAGACCTACCCTATTCAAGGAGCATGCATCATGAGCGAACTAGTCAACACTATCGAACTGAGCGGCTTCGACCCGGACGGCGAACCTGAAATCCGCATGATGTCCGATGGCAGCGCCGAACTATGGTTCAATTTCATGCCGCCCTCGTTCGTCGAGGACCCGGATGCGTATGGCGACTTCGATCGGCAACTCGAGGCAGCTATCGGCGTGCCGGTGATCTGGGAGGACAGGGAAGTTTTCCTCATCGCGGAGCCTGCAAGCGACACGATCGCCAGGCTGACCGACTTCATCCAGAACTTCCGGCACGACGGAAAATGGCTTACGCCGCCGGCAGCGACACAATAAAACTGCTGCCCTTGCCCGCTTCCGACTTGATGGTCAGGTTGCCGCCGTGGCGCAGCAGCACGTGCTTGACGATCGCCAGGCCCAGTCCTGTGCCCTGGGTTTCGCGCGAGCGGCTCTTGTCGACCCGGTAAAACCGTTCGGTCAGGCGCGCGATGTGCTTCTGGTCGATGCCGATGCCGGTATCGCTGGCCACGAACTGCGGTCCGTTCGGCCCCATTTGCCAGGCCAGGAGCGAGGACGAGGGTCAGTGCCGACAAACGCACACGAACGGGACAGTCGCGCCACGCGAATATACAGTCGACGTCAACTGCATTCGACAGAGCCTATTCTTCGTAATCGTTCTGTTCGTGTGCGAATGTCGGTACTGACCCCATAGGTTCGTACCATAGGTTCGTAATCGTTCTGTTCGTTTGCGAATGTCGGTACTGACCCCGTGCCACAGCCCCCTTCGCTGACCCCGTGCCATTCCGTGTGTGTTACCCCCACAATATTCGCAGAGTCCCGGATCATTCGCGCTTTTCTGCCGCAGAGACATTTCGACGGTATACCACGTCATCTCCCGATCCATTTTCATCAATTCCATCTGGTCCAGTTGAATACAACAAAAATCTTCCCGGCCCTGCAATCTCCATATTTCTGTATTTAAGCGGCTTTTCCCAGCCGTCTATGGGCGAGTTAGTTGTCATCTTCAGCACAGAAAAGTTCTCCTTATCATTAGGAGCTCGACCGTGCTTCATCGTCCAATATACAATACTATCTCCGATTATCGAGAGGTTTGAATGTGTTGTCATCAAGCGAAATGCAGCAGCGTCCGAATCGATTAAAGGCCTAGTAAATACAAATGCGATTCCTGCGCCAAAGAATACAGCACCTACTGCCAAAGGCAGCCAATATTTTCTTTTCATTTTACGCACTTACAATCTGGAGAGTTCTTAAAGTAATCCTGATAAAGCTGAGCTTGACTCACTGGGCTAGGCCGAGGCTTACCCCACATTGGCCTAGGCTCACCTACCGGACGTATTTTTTCATAGGACACACGGTTATGAATTTTGTTATGATGCGAATCGCTGATATCGTTCTTCGTTATCAGTCGCTTCAAAAATCCATCTGTACTATGCATTCCCTCATGAAACAAAGTAAAAAACAAACTCGACCATTCGTCTTCAGATAAACACTTTTTAGCGGCAAATGATAGAGGAACGACTATATCTCCGGACCAAGCCTCAGTTGCACCAGACTCATTTTTAGGAATTTCCCCAAGTTTTACATCTCCCTGCGGCTTGATATCATTAAACGCATTTTTCATCTGATTGTAGATATATCCTACATCTTCTATTGACAACCCGAGGGGATCGATAAATGAAAGTGGATTTTCGGCGGCATACATATATGTATTGATTCCGCCAACCAATCCAATAAGATCACTTTGAATATATCTCCCTGTTTGAGAATCATAATCACGATAATAGTTATTATGGAGGCTGGTTTCACTATCATAATATTGTCCGGGAAAACGTAGGTTGTAGATAAAGTTGGCCAGGCGGCTCGGATTTTCATCCGCTGAGTCCTGGCCAAACGGGTTGCTCCCATCCCAGCGCCACACCATCCTGTTGTCGCTAGCGCGTGTGATAACTCGGGGCGCTGGCAGATGATCCGCGTAGACATAGTATGCATTTTCCCCAGTACTCGACGAGCGCGGTTTGATTACCGCTACCGGCATTCCGCCCAAATAGATCGTTTCCTGTATCGGAATACCAGCAGTGTCGTACTCACCAACCATACGGCCGGCCTCATCGTAGACAAAATAAGTCGATGCGCCAGCCGCATCCGACTTGATGGTCCGCTGCCCCAGCCCGTTATAGCGATATTGAACGACGCCACCACTTCCGCCGGACACGTTGTTCAAACGGCCGTTACTGCCGTAGCCAAAACGCAGCGTTCCGTCGCTGATGAGGCTACCTGTGGCATCGTACGTGTTGCGTTTGGCCGGTACCGGCCCGGAAGTCGACGTCAGCCGATTGCTGCCGGCATCAATGGTGTTGAGGTAGCTGTTCGGTCCGACAGTTAACTTTGTGCGGTTCCCGTTCGCGTCGTATTCAAAACGCTGACTCGCCGTGGCGCTGTCGAAGCCGATCAGGCGATCGCGTCCATCGTAGTAATACCGCTGGTCGAGCCTGCCTGGCGTGGCGTTTCCTTTATGCGTCATCGACACGATTCGCCCGGCTGCGTCATAACTGAGCGTGCGTACTGAACCACCAGCCGCCAGGTGCCCCAGCGGATAACTGACCAGCCGGTTTTCAAGGTCGAACTGACGTTCGTATTTGTTGGGACTGGCCGCGCTGTGATTGCCCCACAACCACGACCGCACGGCACCGAACGGCTGGTACGTCAACTCGCTCAAAATCGTGATACGCGCAGTGTTCGGGCGCGTCAGCCCCAGGGCCGACGGTTTCCCATTGCTGTCATACGTAATGTCGATGCGATTGCCGCTGGGGTAGGTCATCGAGGTGACGTGCCCAACCGCGCTGCCAGTGCTGCCATAGGTATAGGCAGTCACGAAGCGCCTCGACGCCGCACCGCTCGTTTGCTCCTTTCTCAACAGCCTTCCCAAACCATCGTAGGCGTACACTGTTTTTCCAGCCTCATCCGTCATCGCCGTGACACAGCCTGCTGCGGGCGTGCCGGCCGCGCCGTACTCGAACGTGCTGGCGCCGATGCCGGTCACCCGGCCCGCCGCGTCGTAGCGATAAGCAGTCTTGCGCCCAGCCGCATCCAGGCTCGATATCGCATTCCCCGCCCCGTCGAACTGCGTGCTCGTGGTGCCGGTATCAGGGCTGATCAATGCCGTTTGCTGCCCCAGCCCGTTGAACACATAACGCGTCTGCAAGCGGCGCGGATCGAGCACGGAGGCAAGCTGATCCTGCGGCGTGTAGGCGTAGTCGATCATTGCCGGCTTGCCCGTGGCATCCGGCGCAGGCAGCGTCTGTTGTATCAGACGGTTGAAGGTGTCGAAAGTTCCCTTGCTGACGCGCGCCAGCGGGTCGGTGCTCGCTGTCAGGTTGCCAACCGCATCGTATTCGAAGCGCGCGCCCAGGTCGTTCGCGCTCTTCTGTTCCCGCTGCAAGCGGTTGAGCGCATCGAAGGCGCGCGTGGTCTGCGCCACCAGTTTGTCGTTCGGATCTTTCACTTCCTGGCGTACGGTATTGCCCATCGCATCGAGCGTGAAATTGATGCTGTTGCCGGCACGATCGCGCAAGCCGGTCAGGCGGTGGGCCTCGTCGTAGCTGTATTCCAGCACCGCGCCATCGGGTGCTGTCATGCGGATCAGTTGACCCGCCACGTCGTACTCGTAACGCGTGGTTTCGGCCTGCGTACTGGCCGCGCGGACGGTGCTGGAGATCAGGCGCTGGCGCGGGTCGTATTCAGACTCGACAATCCTGCCATTCGGATGCGCGATTTTGGTCGGCAAGCCTTCCTCGCTGTAGGCGAGGTAGGTGGTGACCTCGCCAACGCCGTTGCGTACACTCGCCAGGTCGCCCGGGCGGTGGCTTGCGCTGCTGTCGGCGTAATAGCTCATGCTGGCCGATTCGGCCTTGCCATTGGCGTCAAGCGGGCCGCTACTGGTCAGCAATTGCCCGCTGCGGTTGTAGGTGTAGCGCCATTCCTGGATCGGACCGGTCCCGGCCGCCGCGAATCCAAGGGCGCCATTACTGTCGTTGCTCGCCTGGACCGTGGCGCGGCAGACGACGGCAATCGGCTTTCCATTCGGCAGCAGCGCGCCGCCGGCGCATTCCACCACTTTGCCGGCGGCGTCGCGCTGGCCGTTGTAGACCTTCGTTTCCAGGCGTGCCGGCGCGGCAGTGGCAACAGCCAACGCAACATCGGGATGCCAGCGCGTACTGGTTTTGCGCGCCCCCGCCGGAAGCGCACTGTCGATGCTGGCGGGACAGGCGGCGCTTTTGGCCAGTCCCGTGATGCGGGCGATCTCGGTTCCACGGAGCGGGTCGCTGAACAGGCAGGTTTTGTTACCGTTGAAGTCGGTCGTGCTCGTGACATCGCCCTTGGCGCTATAGGTCCTGGCACTGGCGCTGGCGGCGCAACCGGCACCGGCGGGCTGGCTTTGCGCGACAATCCGGCCCGTGCCGTCGGTGCCGAAGGCAAGGTCCATGGTACGGCGGCTGCCGAGCGGATCGGTCACGATGCGGCTGGTGCGGCTGGGGTACTCGAACGTGTACCGCCCGGCGCCGCCGGCGTGTTCCGACAGCACGGCCCTGCCGTCGACGTTGTAGGCGTAGGTGGCAAAGCGCTTGCCATGTTCGTCGGTGATGCCGGTCAGCAGGAAGCGCTGGTTGGGGTCCTCGTAGTGGTATGTGCGCGACGAGATCTCTGCGCCGGCGCGGTCCAGGAAATGCACGCCCACCAGACGCTCCATGCCTTCAATTGGCCCAGAGCCGGGAATGTCCGCCTGCTCGTATTCGTAGCGCACGCCTCCGCTGGCGCCGGTGATCGAGGCGATGGTGTTGCCTTGCCACTTGATCGTCACACGACGGCCACTGGCGCTGGAAATGTCGCTGAGCTGGTTATTCGCGTTATATGCATACTGCGTGACCATGCCGTCGCGGGTATGCGCGCTGGTGAGTCTGAACGTGTCATTTACCTTGGTAAAGCGTTCGACCGTGCCGTCGGGTGTCGTCAGCAGCCAGCCGGCATCGTCACCTTGTGCCACCAGAGCCATACTGCGGTCGTAGTCGGAGCGATATGTGCCGTCGCGCTGGCGCGAGAACTGGAAATAGCTGCCGTCGCTGAGGGCGCCGCTGACTGTGGGCCTGTTAGGGCCTCCGAACTCGCGGCGAGCGTAGAAAGCGCGCTCGAAAGAAAACGACCAGCCCGCGCCGGCCGATTGACCGAGCCCGTTTTCGCGAACGCTGCGGTAGGTGCGCTTGATATGCAGTGCCGCTTCGGTGCCAGCGACCAGATCGGTTTCATGCTGGACTTTGGCGCCGCTGGTGAATTGAACCGGGTTTCCTGAGGAACCCTGGCACGTCAAGGGTACCGCAACCTCGGGTTGTTCCTTGCGGCAGACCCCTTGGGAGTATGCGCTGTATCCTGGTTTGCATCTCAACAAGGTACTTCCATGCCAACTCACACCGCCCACCACTAGAAAATGCGGGTAGATGCATTTGTACCAATCGCGACGATTTTCATACGGTTCAATCGCCTTCAGCGGCGTTCCCATGTGCTTCTTCGCTGTTTTTTGGCAAGCGGTGACCGGATCGGGGGCGTATTCGTCCGGCCCGAAAATCCCGGTGTAGTAATCCCAACCTAGCGTTCCCTCTGGCAAGCCGTTTTCAGCCTGGGCGTGGCCATGCATCAAAACGAGAAACAAGAGCGCGAAACGCAGGAATCGATTGATGCAAGGCAAACTACTGGCGGCGCGAAGGTGCATGGTTTTTCCTGTCTTCTGCAAGAACATGCTGGCGTAAAATTGCCAGTGGGAAAACCAAGCGTAGCGAGTCGAAGAACTGGGATATTGCCTTATCGCAAGCAAATAGGCGCGATTGAAAATGACGGCGGGACTAACATCCAGGGGAGAGCTCCTCGTTGCGAGGAACCTCGATTGCGTCAGGGCGCTTTGATGGCGGTACCAGCAAGGCTGGCAGCGCCTCGTTCAAATTCATTGTTCAACATGGCAGGACCGGAAGCCGACACCATCGCCAGGCTGACCGGTTTTATCCAGAACGACAAGCACCCCGAGTAAGACCCTCAGGCCGCCGGCAGCGACACGATAAAACTGCTGCCCTTGCCCGCTTCCGACTTGATGGTCAGGTTGCCGCCATGGCGCAGCAGCACATGCTTGACGATCGCCAGGCCGAGGCCAGTGCCTTGGGTTTCGCGCGAGCGGCTCTTGTCGACCCGGTAAAACCGTTCGGTCAGGCGCGCGATGTGCTTCTGGTCGATGCCGATGCCGGTATCGCTGGCCACGAACTGCGGTCCGTTCGGACCCATTTGCCAGGCCAGGTGCACGGTGCCGCCCGGCGGCGTGTAGCGCACCGCGTTCGAGGCCAGGTTGCCGAAGGCGCTGCGCAACTCTTCCGCATTGCCCGAAATGTCCGGCCCGTTCACGCTCGACGTGATCTGGTGCTTGCCGCCCGACAGCGCCCTCGCCTCCTGCACCACCTGCTCCATCAGTGCGGCAATATCGACCGATTCGCTGCGCAAGGGGTAATCCATCGATTCCAGGCGCGACAGGGTCAGCATGTCTTCGATCAGGCGCTGCATGCGGTGGCCCTGCTCGGTCATCAGTTTCAGGTGCGACATGCGCGTTTCCGGGTCGAGGTTCATTTCGCTCGACGCGATTTCCAAAAAGCCGACGATCACCGTCAGTGGCGTGCGCAGTTCGTGCGAGGCGTTGGCGATGAAGTCGCGCCGCATTTCCTCGATGCGCTGGGTTTCGGTGGCGTCGTGCGTGACCAGGATCTGGCGGCGGTTTTCGAACGGGATGATCTGGCAGATCAGCTTGCGGTCGCGAAAACTCAGGGTCAGCGGGTTTTCGTAGCGGCCGAGGATGATGTAGTCGATGAAATCCGGATGGCGGATCAGGTTGGTGACGCGCATGCCCTTGTCGCGTTCCAGGGTCAGGCCCAGGTGGCGTTCGGCGGCCGGATTGCACCATTCGAGGAACAGCACGTCGTCCATGATGGCCACGCCGTCGGGCAGCAGGTGCATGGCCTGGCGAAAACGGGCCAGCCATTCGGTCAGCTCGGCCTGGTTACGTTCGTCGTCGCGGCGCAGGCGGTACAGGCGCGAGAAAATATTGGTCCAGGAACCCCAGCCGTCGGGCAGCTTGCCGGAATGCGGGTCGTCCAGCCAGTTACCGAGCTGGTGCAGGTAGGACAGCTGGATGAACAGCAGGACGAAGACGGACAAAAAGGCGACGGCCAGGCCGTAGACCAGCCCGAACAGCCACCAGAAGACGCCCGCGCCAAGCAGGATGAAGCTCATGCGCAATAGCGCGGGGATCCAGAACAGCAGTTTGGGGTTCATGTTACGGGGGGTGTCCTTTGTTCACGCTACCCCGTCGTTCCCGCGAAGGCGGGAACCCAAGTTCGCAGCGCCGCTCGTGGCTGCTCAAACAAACTTGGATTCCCGCCTTCGCGGGAATGACGGATTGAAGGTCGGCGGTCGCAGTGCCATCGCGATGTCACTGCCGCCAACCTCTACAACATCACTTCTCCGACAGCATATACCCCACGCTGCGCACGGTCTTGATCAGCTTTTCCGATTCCTTGAGCGCCTTGCGCAGCCTGAGCACATGCACGTCGACCGTGCGTTCCTCGATCACCACATGGTCGCCCCACACCTTGTCGAGCAACTGGCTGCGCGAAAACACCCGCTCCGGATGCGCCAGCAAGAATTTCAGCAGCTTGAACTCGGCATGCCCCATGTCGATCTTCTGGCTGTCGATCGACACCGTGCAGCTGACCGGGTCCAGGGTCACCGGCCCGGCGCTCATGACCGCCTGGTCATGCTCCGGGCTCTTGCGGCGCAACAGGGCCTTGGCGCGCGCCAGCAATTCACGCGGCGAAAATGGCTTGGTCACGTAATCGTCGGCGCCATTGTTGAGTCCGGCGATCTTGTCCTCTTCCATGCTCTTGGCGGTCAGCATGATCACCGGAATGTCCTGGAAGTTGCGGTCCGAACGCATGCGCGAGAGCAGGCGCAAGCCTGTCTGGTCGGGCAACATCCAGTCCAGCAACATCAGGTGCGGCGTGCGCTGCTGCATGAATTCCCAGGCATCGGCCACATTCTGCACCGAACACACATTCCAGCCCGCTTCACGCAGGGAAAAGGTCACCAGTTCAACAATGGCCGGTTCGTCTTCTACGATTAATACAGTGGTTTTTTCGGCTGCCATCGAGATTAGGGTACAGGTTGATCGGGAATCAAAAGGGCCGGCTTGCTATGCCGGATGTCCTTGCCTTCGACGACGTAGATGACGTATTCGGCGATGTTCTTGGCATGATCGCCGATGCGCTCGATTGCCTTGGCCACCCACAGCGTGTCCAGCGCCGACGAAATCGTGCGCGGGTCTTCCATCATGAAGGTAATCAGGTTACGCATGATCGAGCGGAATTCGTGGTCGATCACCGCATCCTGGGCGATCAGCTGCAAAGCCTGCTTGCCATCCAGGCGCGCGAAGGCGTCGAGCGCATCGTGCAGCATGTCGGAGGTGGCGGTGGCAATCGTGCGCACCATTTCGTAATGGTTCACGCCAACCGCGCCGCGTCCATGCAAGTTCTTGGAAGTGCGCGCGATCTTGGCGGCTTCGTCGCCGATCCGTTCCAGATCGGTGATCACCTTGATGGTCGCCATGACCGTGCGCAGGTCGTTGGCGGTCGGCTGGCGCCGCACGATCAGGTGGCTGCAGGCGTCGTCGAGCGCCACTTCGAGCTGGTTGACTTCGTCGTCTTCCGCGATCACGCGGTCGGCGCGTTCGAGGTTACCGATGCGAAAACACGTCATTGCGTCGAGAAACTGGGTCTCGACAATGCCACCCATCAGCAACACCTTGGAGCGGATGGTTTCTAGTTCGTGATCGTACTGCTTGGATGAATGCTCGCCTATCATTGCTGCTCTCCGTAATATGTTTTGTCGTGGCTCAGCCAAAGCGTCCGGTGATGTAATCCTGCGTCTCTTTGCGTGCGGGATTCATGAAAATCTGGTCGGTTTCGCCAAACTCGACCAGCTCGCCCAGGTACATATAGGCGGTGTAGTCCGAGCAACGCGCGGCTTGCTGCATGTTGTGGGTCACGATGGTGATCGTGTAATCCTGCTTCAGTTCGCTGATCAGTTCTTCCACTTTCGCGGTCGAGATCGGGTCCAGCGCGGAGGTCGGCTCGTCGAGCAAGAGCACGTCCGGTTTCACCGCCACGCCGCGCGCGATGCACAGGCGCTGCTGCTGGCCGCCCGAGAGCGACAGGCCGCTCTTGGACAGCTTGTCCTTGACCTCGCCCCATAGCGCCGCTTTTTTCAACGCCCATTCGACCCGTTCATCCATCTCGCCCTTGGACAGGTCTTCGTACAGGCGCACGCCGAAGGCGATGTTGTCGTAGATCGACATCGGGAACGGCGTCGGTTTCTGGAACACCATGCCGACCTTGGCGCGCAGCATGTTCACATCCTGGCCCGGATCGAGGATGTTCTTGCCGCGGTAAATCACCGAGCCTTCCGCGCGCTGGCCCGGATACAGGTCGTACATGCGGTTCAGGGTGCGCAGCAGGGTCGACTTGCCGCAGCCGGAAGGGCCGATGAAGGCTGTTACTTGTTTTTCGTAAATATTGAGATTGACGTTGGTCAAACTCTGCGTCTTGCCATAAAAGAAGTTCAGGCCGGAAATCTCGATCGTCTTGTTCTTCGGCGTTACAGTAGGCATCGGTGTAGGCATAGGGCTCATGAGAGGGATCGGTCGATTATTTCGTGGTTTTCTGGCTGAACATGGTACGCGAGACGATGTTCAACAACAACACGCTGAAGGTCAACAGCAAGGATGCGGCCCAGGCCAGGTTGATCCAGTTGTCCGCCGTGCTGAGCGCGTAGGTATTAATGATCACCGGCAAGTTGGCGATCGGCGCATTCATGTTGGAACTGAAGAACTGGTTGGAGAGGGCCGTGTACAGCAGCGGCGCGGTTTCGCCGGTAATGCGCGCCACCGCCAGCAGGACGCCGGTGACCACGCCCGATTTCACAGCGCGCAAGCGCACCGTGGTGGCCACTTTCCAGCGCGGCGCGCCCAGGGCGAAGGCCGCTTCAAGCAGGTTTTGCGGCACCAGGCGCAGCATGTTGTCGGTGGTGCGCACCACCACCGGGATGGCGATCAGCGACAGCGCGACCGAGCCGGCGTAGCCGGAATAGTGCCCGGCCACGTTGACGTACATGGTCCACACAAAAATCCCCAGCACAATCGAGGGGGCCGACAGCATGATGTCGGTCACAAACCGCGTGACCTGGGCAAAGCGGTTCTCTTCGCCGTATTCGGCCAGGTAGACGCCGGCCAGCACGCCGATCGGGGTGCTGATAAACGTGGCCAGGCCGACGATCATCAGGCTGCCGAGAATGGCGTTGCGCAAACCGCCGCCCTCGGAATCGGGACCGGGCGTATCGGCCAGGAACAGGTCGAGCGACAAGGCCGAGAAGCCCTTGATCAGCAAGGTCGACAAAATCCACATCAGGAAGATCAGGCCGACCGACATGGCCAGCACCGACAAGGTGATGCCGATCCGGTGCTTCCAGAGACGCTTGCGGTAGACAGGGTTGACAATCGTCTGGCTCATTTGACGCCTTCCTTGCGTGACATTCCGGCCAGCATCAGCTTGGCTGCGGACAGGACGATAAAAGTAATGATGAACAGGATCAGCGCCGTCGCCAGCAGCGACGAGGTATGCAGCGGATGCTCGGCTTCGGCGAACTGGTTGGCCAGCAGCGAGGCGATACTGTTACCAGCGGAGAACAATGACAAGGACAGGTTATTGGCGTTGCCGATCACGAAGGTGACCGCCATGGTTTCGCCGAGCGCGCGGCCCAGGCCCAGCATGACGCCGCCGACCACACCGGTCTTGGTGTAAGGCAGCACGATCTTGCGCACGACTTCCCATTTGGTGCAGCCCAGGCCATAAGCCGACTCTTTCAGCACGGCCGGCACGATTTCGAACACGTCGCGGATGACCGAGGCGATGAAGGGGATGATCATGATCGCCAGCACCACGCCGGCGGCCAGGATCGAAAAGCCCATCATCGGGCCGCTGAACAGCTTGCCGATGAGCGGCAACTGGCCCAGCGTACTTTTCAGGAAAGGCTGGACATATTCCGAAAACAGCGGCACCAGCACGAAGGCGCCCCACATGCCGTAAATGATCGAAGGAATGCCCGCCAGCAGTTCGACGGCGGTGCCCAGCGGGCGGCGCAGCCAGACCGGGCAAATTTCAGTAAGGAATAATGCAATGCCGAAGCTGACCGGAAACGCGATCAGCAGGGCGATCACCGAGGTGGCCAGGGTGCCGACGATGGGGATCAGCGCGCCGAATTTCTGGTTGCCCGGATCCCACTCTTGGCTGACGATAAAGCCGAAGCCGAATTTGCTGAAGGCCGGCGCCGAGCCGATGATCAGCGAGACGATGATGCCGACAAGCACCAACAGGACCGTTGCCGCGAACAGCAGGGTCACTTTATGAAAGAAGAAATCTTGCATGCGCTGCTTGCGCATGGTGGAAAGCAGCGCGGCATGTTCGCGCTCATGCGCTGCGGATTTGCTCATGGCCATTGCGATAGTTGGGTTTGCGCTCATTGATTGACTTCGCCAGGTGTCCACATGATGTTGATCGCCATGATGTTGATTGATACCGATAGTGATGCTAAATGGGCAGGCGGGCCGCACACGCGCCCCTGCCCGCCCCTTGTTGTTACCAGATGGCCTTGCCGGCTGCATCTTTCAGATTGGCTTTCCAGGAGTCGCCCACCAGCTTGGTGACGCTGTCCGGCAGCGGCACGTAGTCCAGTTCGACAGCAGCGGCGTCACCATTCTTGAACGACCAGTCGAAGAACTTGATGACTTCCTTGCCCTTGGCGGCATCGGCCTGGCTCTTGTGCATCAGGATGTACGATACGCCGGTGATCGGCCAGCTGTTCTTGCCTGGCTGGTCGGTCAGCACCACGCCGAAACCTGGCGCCTTGACCCAGTCGGCCGAGGCGGCGGCGGCCTTGAAGTTCTCGTCGTCCGGTTGCAGGAACACGCCATCCTTGTTCTTGAGCTGGGTGTGCGCGATCTTGTTTTTCTTGGCGAAGGCCCACTCGACGTAGCCAACCGCACCTTTGACGCGCTGCACGGTCGAGGCGACGCCGTCGTTGCCCTTGCCGCCCACGCCAACCGCCCATTTCACGGATGCATCGGCACCGACTTTGGTCTTGAATTCGGGCGACACTTTCGACAGGTAGTCGGTGAACAGGAAGGTGGTGCCCGACCCGTCGGCGCGGTGCACGACGGTGATGTCGTCGGCCGGCAGCTTGACACCCGGGTTCAGGGCGGCGATTTCAGGCGCGTTCCACTTGGTGATCTTGCCCAGGTAGATGTCGGCGATGACCGGACCGGTCAGCTTCATGGCGCCAGGAGCGATGCCTTCCAGGTTGACGATGGTGACCACGCCGCCCATGATGGCCGGGAACTGCATCAGGCCGGCCGCGTCCAGTTCTTCGACTGGCAGCGGTTTGTCGGAAGCGCCGAAGTCGACGGTTTTTGCCTTGATCTGTTTGATGCCGGCGCCGGAGCCGACCGATTGATAGTTCATGCCATTGCCGGTTGCCTTCTTGTACGACTCCGCCCATTTCGCATACACAGGGTAAGGAAAGGTCGCACCCGCGCCGGTCATGTCCGCAGCCATGGAGTTCGCTGCCGCCAGGGCGCCAACGCCAACGATGATGGAAGCCAACAACTGTTTCATTCGCATATCAAGTCCTTGTGGGTTATACAACGTGGAATGCTGCGCAGTCTACCGCGCAAATATGACATGTTTATGACATGGTCGAAATCCTGCAAGAATCGTTTTGCTGTCTGCATGATACGCTTTGTATGTCGTCGAGGCATGTCACACAATTCACACCCCGTGTCACCGACTTGTCATATTCATTTATTACACTGGCGGCGTTTACTATTATCTATCTGACTAGTTAAAGACATAATGAAAACTGCATCGAGCACGGACCCGGCGCGCGCCAACATCTTCCTGGACCGGGAGTTGTCACAATTGACGTTCAACCGCCGTGTACTGGCCCAGGCGGAAGACACTTCCCTGCCCTTGCTGGAGCGGCTGCGCTACCTGTGCATTGTCAGTAACAACCTGGACGAGTTCTTCGAAGTGCGCGTGGCCAGTCTGCTGGCCCAAGGCAACCTTGCTGAAAATCCTGCGCTGATCGCCAACCTGGCGCGCATCAGCAACGAATGTCACAATCTGGTCAAGGACCAGTACGCGGTACTCAATACCGAAGTGCTGCCCGAACTGAAGAAAAAAGGCGTGCACCTGGTGCGCCACACCGACCGCAACGAGGCGCAGCGCGCCTGGGTGAAGGAATATTTCGAGCGCGAAGTGCGCCCCCTGCTCACCCCGATCGGGCTCGATCCGGCCCATCCGTTTCCGCAAGTGGTCAACAAGAGTCTCAATTTCATCATTTCGCTGACCGGCAAGGACGCCTTCGGACGCGGCACCGGCATCGCCATCGTCAAGGCGCCGCGCGTGCTGCCGCGCGTGATCCGCATCCCCGACGAACTGTCGACCAACGGCGGCATGTCGTTCTGCCTGCTGTCCTCGATCATCCACTCGCATATAGAAGACTTGTTTACCGGGCGCGAAGTGATCGCCTATTCCCAGTTCCGGGTCACGCGCGACAGCGACCTGTGGGTCGACGAGGAAGAAGTCAAGAACCTGCGCCAGGCGCTCAAGGGCGAATTGCAGGGCCGCCAGTTCGGCACCTCGGTGCGGCTGGAAGTGGCCAAGAATTGCGCGCCGGAATTGTCCGGATTCCTGCTCGAACAATTCGGGCTCGACAAGAGCCGCCTGTACGCGGTCGACGGCCCGGTCAACCTGGTGCGCCTGGCCGAGCTGATCGACCATGTGAAGCAGCCAGCGTTGCGCTTCGAGCCCTTCGTCCCCGGCATGCCGCAAAAGACCGCGCACCACGACATCTTCGAGCAGTTGAAAAAGCACGACATCCTGCTGCACCACCCGTTCCAGTCGTTCCAGACCGTGGTCGACTTCATCCAGGTGGCCGCGCACGACCCGTCGGTGGTGGCGATCAAGCAAACCATCTACCGTACCGGCATGCATTCGGACCTGATGGAAGCGCTGATGGCGGCCGCCCGCGCCGGCAAGGAAGTGACCGTCATCCTGGAACTGATGGCGCGCTTCGACGAAGAAGCGAACATCAACTGGGCCGACAAGCTCGAACAGGCCGGCGCGCAGGTGGTGTACGGCGTGGTCGGCCTGAAAACCCACGCCAAGGTGGCGCTGGTGATCCGGCGCGAGGATGCCGACGCCGACGGCAACCCGGGCGGCCTGCGTTTCTACGCCCACCTCGGCACCGGCAACTACCACCTGACCACCACCCGCCTGTACACCGACTTTGGCCTGTTGACCGCGCACGCCGAGATGGCGCAGGAAGTGAACGAAGTGTTCATTCACCTGACCAGCCTGACCAAGCCGCACAAGCTGACCCATTTGTGGCTGGCGCCGTTCGCGCTGCAGAGCGAAATCATCAAGGCGATCCGCAACGAAGCGAAGATCGCCCGTGCCGGCCGGCCGGGGCGGATCATCGTCAAGATCAATGCGCTGGTGGACGAATCGGTGATCCGCGCGCTGTACGCGGCCTCGCACGACGGCGTGAAGATCGACCTGATCGTGCGCGGCGCCTGCACCCTGAAACCGGGCGTGCCGGGGCTGTCGGAGAATATCAAGGTGCGCTCGATCATCGGGCGCTTCCTGGAACACAGCCGGATTTACTATTTCCGCAACGACCTGGCGCACGATGTGTACCTGGCCAGCGCCGACTGGATGAGCCGCAACCTGTTCCGCCGCATCGAAGTGGCCTTCCCGATCCTGGACAAGGCGCTGAAACGGCGCGTGATCACGGAAGGATTGAACCCCTACCTGAAAGATAACTCGAACGCATGGGAGCTCGACGCGAGCGGGCATTACCAGCGCCGCAAGGTGCGCGGCAAGCAGGTGGAGTTTTCGGCGCAGCGCCATTTGATGGAATTATTGGGCACGCACCCGGTCGATACCGGAGAGTGACAGGAGAACACGATGGATCTGATTTTATGGCGGCACGCCGAGGCGCACGATGCCGATGCGGGCCAGGACGATATGGAGCGCGCGCTCACGCCCAAGGGGCAGAAGCAGGCGCGCCGCATGGCCGACTGGCTCACCTCGCAGCTGCCCGACAGCACCCGCATCCTGGTCAGCCCGGCCCTGCGCACCCTCCAGACGGTCGAACCGCTCAAGCGCAAGTTCAAGATCGTGCACGAACTGGCGCCGGGCGCCGATCCGGAAGACGTGCTGATGGCGGCCAACTGGCCGAACGGACGCGAGCCGGTGCTGGTGGTCGGGCACCAGCCGACCCTGGGCCAGGTGGCGGCGCTGCTGCTGTCGGGGCATCCGCAGGACTGGCAGATCAAGAAAGCCAATGCCTGGTGGCTGGTGCAGCGCGAGGCGCTCGATCCCTACAGCCTGTATCTGAAAGGCGTGATGGCGCCCGACCTGATTGTTAAATAGGTCGATCGTAATCCTTGAATTGTTGTATTCACCTGCTAAAGTTTAGGTGTATCAACTAAAGGAGAAATCGCTCAACGGCGGTTCATGATCATGTTAAGCATGCTCGTCATGGCCATTTTTGGAGGAATGGTTGGCTTGGTGCTGTATGAACTGGTGGAAGAGGTTCACGGCAGCAAGCTCGACTTGCAAGACCGCTATCACGAATAGCACAGGGCTCGTTATGGGTCGATACAAAAGCGGCAAGGCCCGAGGGCGCTTGCCGCTTCTGTCATGCAGCGTCGCTCCCCCATCACGGTTGCTTATCCGCCACCGTCGCTTACCCGCCAACGTCGCTTCCCACCATCGTCGCTCATCTGCCACCGTCGCTCATCTGCCACCGTCGCTCCCGCGAAGGCGGGAGCCCAAGTTTTCTGCTCAGTCATGGGCTTCGGTGCGAACTTGGGCTCCCGCCTTTCGCGGGAGCGACGGAGACGGAGCGAGCGACGCAATACCCGCAGGGAACGGAAATATCGGAGCGCCGTTTAACGCCCGGTCTTGAACTTCGTATACGTCCTCGTCATCACCCGGCGAATATCCTGCGGCACCGCTTCCGGCGGGATCATCTTCTTCAAGTCTTCCTCCGACAGGAACACGCTCTTGTTCTCCGCCACATCCTTGCGCACGAACTTCATGCCGGCCTTGTTCGGATTGGCAAAGAACACCTTGTTGGTCAGGCTGGCCTGCACTTCCGGACGCAGAATATAGTTCATCCACAGGTGGGCATTATTCGGATGCGGCGCGTCGGCCGGAATGGCCATGGTGTCGAACACCAGCGGCGCGCCGTTTTTCGGCACCAGGGCCTCGATCTTCACGCCTTTTTTCGCATCGATGGCGCGCTGGCGGGCGATATTGATATCCCCGGCCCAGCCGAACACCACGCAAATGGCGCCATTGGCCATGTCGTTGATATACCCGGAAGAACTGAACAGGGTCACGCTCGGACGCACCGCCTGCAGCATCGTGCCCGCCGCCGCATAATCGGCCGCGTTCTTCGAATATGCCGGCTTGCCCATGTAATGCAGCGCCGCCGGGAATACTTCGGACGGCGAATCGAGGAACGACACGCCGCACGACTTGAGCTTGGACGTGTACACCGGATTGAAGATCAGCTCCCACACATTGGCCGGCATCGGCGTGGTGCCCAGCGCGGCCTTGACCTTGTCGACATTGATGCCGACCGTGGTGTAACCCCACATCCAGTCCACCAGGTGCTCGTTGTTCGGGTCCAGCGTGGCCAGCTTGGCCTGGATGCCCGGATCGAGATTGGCCAGGTTCGGCAGCTTGGATTTGTCAAGTTTACGCAGCAACTTGGCGTCGATCTGCTGGCGCGCCCACGGCGCGGTCGGCACCACGATGTCGTAGCCCGATTTACCGGCCACCAGCTTGGCGTTCAAGACTTCGTTACTGTCGAAGACATCGTAGCGCACCGTGATGCCGGTCTCCTTGGTGAAGTTCTTGATCGTGTCGTCGGCGATGTAGTCGGACCAGTTATAGATGTTGAGGACTTTTTCCTCGGGCTGCTGGGCCTGGGCCGGAACGCCCGACCAGAGTACCGCCGCCAGCGCGGCCAAACCCAGGCCGAGCCGCCGTTTCGCGTGCATGTGCCGATTGACTGCCACCATTGATGCCTCCGAATATAGATATACGCCAGATAAATGCCCCATGCGGGACGCACTGCTGGAATGATCCGGCATTGCGGCCCGGTTGGCAAGCGCCGCCGCGCAAGCGCCTTGCATGGGCGCGCATAGCTATCTACAATCTGGCCTGTTGCGGTATCCTTTCCACTTTCCCCTTCCCGGACGGCTCCAGACGATGAAAACAAGCCCTGCGACGCTCGACGCGAGCACGCCGGAACCACGCATGTACCGGGTGGTGGCCGATAGCATCGCCCAACTGATCGTCGCCGAAAGCATGCAGCCCGGCCAGCGCCTGCCCGCCGAGCGCGAGCTGTCGGCACGCCTGGGCGTGAGCCGCGCTTCGCTGCGCGAGGCATTGATCGCCCTGGAGCTGGGCGGCGTGGTCGAGGTGCGCAGCGGCTCGGGCGTGTACGTCAGCGCGCAGGCGGCGAGCGCCACCCAGGCGCCGGAGGTCGGCCCCGGACCGTTCGAAGTGCTGGCCGCGCGCCGCATGATCGAAACCGAGGTGGCCGGCCTGGCCGCCAAAAATGCCACCGATTCGGCCATCGACGCCATTCTCACCGCCGTGCTGGAAATGGAGCGCGACCACGAAGACCGCGCCAGCAACGAGCAGGCCGACCGCAATTTTCACCTGGCCCTGGCACGCGCGACCGGCAACACGGCGCTGGTGGGCGCCATCGACTACCTTTGGAACCAGCGCGGCACCTTGTGGCACAAGCTCAAGGAACACTTCCAGACCGAGGAACTGCGCAAGCAGACCTTGATCGACCATCGCAATATTCTGGCGGCAATCGCCGCGCACGATGTCGCCGGCGCGCGCCAGGCCATGCGCGCACACCTTGAACGCGTTACGCGCACCTTCTCCCGTGCGTAGGCACAGCGCGCCGGGCTTCACCTATGTGGGCCTGATGGTGATGATCGCCGTGATCGGGGTGGCGACGGCGGCCACTGTGTCGGTGGGCGAGCTGGCGCGCAAGCGCGACGCCGAAACCGAGCTGCTGTTCGTCGGCAAGCAGTACATCCGCGCCTTTCTCGAATACGAACTCAATACGCCCGACGGCCATGCCAGCCATGCCCCGTCGCGCCTGGAGGATTTGTTGCAGGACCCGCGCCAGCCGGGCATGAAGCGCTACCTGCGCCAGCTCTACCCCGACCCGATCACCGGCAAGGCCGACTGGCAGCTGGTGCGCGCGCCGGGCGGCGGCTTGATGGGCGTGCGCAGCGCCTCGTGCGCACCAACGATCCGGCGCAGCTTCGCCGATGGCGACTTCGTTTACCTCGATGGTCAAAAGCGCTACTGCGACTGGCAGTTCGCCTACGTGATGGCGTGCGGCGGCAACTGCAAGGACACCTTGCGCCCGGAAGACTGACGCTTCGAACGAAAAAAACCACGCGAACAGGGATCGCCTGTGCGCGTGGTCAAACCGGCTACATAAGCCGTCCTCTCACCTGAAACCCGATTGCTGATTATTTAAAAACGCATGCGCGAGCGATGTTGCCGGCGTTGGTGTCCTTGTTAGGCTCGTTGCCTTTCGAGGTACCGACAAACGTGGCGCAGCGCGACGACGACTTGTTCGACACGAAGTCGCTCATGGTCGCCACGTCGTAGGCCTTGGCCAGTGCCGGCAGTTTCGACGCATCGAAGCTGCTGTTTACGCCCACGCCGGCATTGACGTTATAGATCGTCACGCCGCTGATGGTGACGGTGCGTGCCGACTGGCTCGAGCAATTGCCGCACGAGCGATACAGCTTGCCGCCTTCTTCCGCATAGAAGTTGGTGATGACGATCTTGCTGTTGGCGCCATTATTCTGGAACATTTTGTCGGCCGCTTTGTAAGCCGCGCCGCCGCTGACGGTCATGGTGCCTGCGCCTTTGAGCGTAGCCGCGTCTTCCCCTACATCGCCCCAGTACACGTTCTCGATCTTGCAGTTACCGGCGCAATGGACGCCGTCGGCGCCGCCGGCGGTCAGGTTGCGGCCCGTGCCCTTGGCAGGATCGCCCAGCACCACGTTCTTGAGCGTCGCGCCGACACCCAGGTTGAAGTGAGGGATCTGGCTTTCGGACTGGCTGCCGTCCATCTTCTTGGTGTTACCCACCAGGCAAACCATCTTGCCGTATTTGACCAGGCCATCGAAGGTGGTGTTGGCAGGAACCTCGGTCGTTTGCGTGACCAGCACCTTGGTGCATGACGGGACTGCGCGCTTGCCCGGGGCGGCCGATGCGCTGGTGGCGATGCACAGTCCGATGACTGCGAAAAGAAGGGCATTGAGACGTTTCATGATAACTCCTGGTGGATGAATGAAGCAGCCATCGCCTTGCGCAGACGGCTGGATTTACAGCGAAATGCGCAGCGAAATGCGCAGCGAAATTACTGGGCCAGGTTGGTGCGCGCGCCCGCCGTTGCGATAGCTTTGGCTTTTACGCCGGCAGCGGCGCTGGCGGTGTAGTTGTAGCCGGTAGGACCGTAGGCTTTGCTGGTTTTCCAGTCGGTGGCGTTGGCGTAGGTGCCGCTGTCCGGGGCGCCCCAGGTAATGCCGCTGCCGACGAAGTTGCTGCGCAGGTCCCAGTAACCGAGCTTGGTGCTGTCGCGCGAGGTCACAGGATTCCTGACGTTCTCGAAGTAGTTCGCTTCAACCAGCGCCATGGCGCCCATGCGCACGTTGATGCCCGACGTATCGACGTTGCCGAAGTAGTTGTTGAAGAGGTGGGCTTTACCGTAACGCAGCAGCGGCAGGCGCGCCTTGACGTTCTCGAAGCGGTTGTTGTGGTAGGTGGTCAGCGAACCGGCGTTGAGCGTATCTTTGTCGGAGAATCCATTCAATGCCACCTTCTGGTAGTTGTACACGTAGTTGTACGATACCGTGATCTGGTTGGCGCCCTTCTTCATGTCGATGCCGCCGTCGAACGACGCGTCGCCGGCGCCAGGGCACGATTTGATCGAGGCGAAGATGGTGTTGTGGTCGACCCAGATCTTGCTTGGTTTGCCGCTCGAGGTGCCTTCGATCGAGATCGAATCGGCGTCTTCACCGCCCTGCAGCAGGCCGATGGTCATGTTCTGCACGATCACATTGCTCGAATCGCCGACCACACGGATGCCGAAGTTGGCCGACGAATCAGCCGCGCCGCGAATCGTGATGTCGCTCTTGTTTTTGATTTCCAGGGTCTGCGCCGGTTTTTTCCACTGCGCGCAGACGTCCTTGATGCTGGCGAAGTCGAACTTGCCCGTGTAGTTCAGCACCAGGCCACCGCTGCCCGAATACGCCTTGATTTTCGCCGCCATGTCGGCCAGCGTGGCGACATTGACCGCAGCCTTGGCGCCCCCGCCGGTGGTGGCGGCGCCGTAGCCGATTGGCCCGGCCATTGCCTGGGCGCCGGCCAAAACGGCTGCGGCAGCCAGTGTCAGTTTCAAAGTCGATACTTTCATGCGGGTTACTCCGTAAGTATTGGTGTTTTTCGAGCCACCAGGGTTACCGGGGAAAACCCCTCGCTGGCGATGTGGACCAAACGGAGCGCCGCTTTGTTGCCGTATTGCATCCGCAAAAACCATGGGGTCATGCGCTCCGCGGGCCGGCCATTTGCAAATAAATCAACGTTCGTTAGGTCTGCTGCGAGGATGCACGTTGTTATATTGTCGTGTCAATATCATGTTAAATGACCAAATGCATTATTAAGATACCAATTTTGGGGCGAGTCCCGCAAAACCTATGAGCCCGGTGTGAGATTGTCACAGTGACGATCATTGTTTATTGGCTAACGTCTTTGTATATGCATTCAATTCATATCAACGTCTGTCTGACATCGTTTTTCGTGCAAGCTGGGCAAGTGAGTGGCTATTTCAAGACCGACAAGACCTCATGCCGATAAAAATGTAAAATGCAAGATCAAAAAACAACATTTGGCCTGACCACTATAGATTATTGGTCGATTTACAATATTTTTTGGTCAGTCCAAAAAGTGAATATTCGCGAAAATGCGCGCGGCACAGGCAATTTGGCCTGACCGCACGAACTCCGTATCGGGATGCGAATCAGAGGCGGCTGAAAGGCATGCCATCGCGCGCGGCGCCCGTGGCGCCGCTGTAGAGGTTGTAGACGCCGGCGCCGTTGTCCGGCGCGACGAGGATCCAGGTCGAGGTACTTTCGGTAATCGGATCGAGCGGCAGGGAGCGCAGGTACTTGCGTTCCACCAGTTCGCCGAGCGTCTGCGGATAGCGCCCGTTATCGCCATAGAATTTGTCGATCACCTCGCGCGTGATATGCAGGTTCTCTTTGAGGACCGTTTCCTTCGACTGGTCGATACTGCGAAAAAAACGCGGCGCGGCGATCGTCAGCAGCAGCGCCAGAATCGCCAGCACCACCAGCAGTTCGATCAGCGTGAAGCCGCGCTTACCAGCGCCGGTACGCAATGCCATTGAGGCCCACCTGTTCAGAATTGGAATGCACGTCGTAGACATCTTCGCCGGGCTTGGGGTCGGCCGGATCGCTCTGGTAAGAGCGCAGGAGCCAGGTCTGTTCGGCCGGCACGGTCGGATCGGTGCTGAACGGATCGCGCGGCACCGCGCGCAGGAAGAACACTTTGCGCGCCTTTGCGCTGCGCTGGTCCGGCACGCCGTTCACCAGCGCCTGCAGGTTGGGCGGGTAGCCGCTGCCATCGAGCAGGCTGGCGATGCGGCCCTCTCCGGCCGCGCGTTTGTATTCGTCGAGCGCGCTGCGGATGTCGCGCAGGGCCAGGCGCAGCTCCTGCTCCTTCTGGCGCTGCACCGCCACCTGCGCCAACGGCAAGGCGATGGTGGAGAGCAACGCCACGATCGCCAGGGTTACCATCAGCTCGATGAGCGTGAATCCGCGCGCACGGGGCATGTCAGCCGCCGCTGCGTTCAGGCAGCGGCGCGCTGGCCGGTTGCGCCGCCGGCAGCGGCGGCGCCGGCTCTTGTGGCGCCGCATGCGCCGACTGTCCCGGCTGGCCTGGCTGGCCGGACTGGCCGGACTGGCCACGCAGGCTCGCATCGGTCCCGGCGTCGAACTCCACCTCGGCGCCGGCGCCGCGCGCCTGGTTGCGCAGCACGCGCGGCGTGATCGACAGCACGATCTCGGTCTTGGTGCGCTCGCTGCCCTTGCTGCCGAACAGCCGCTCAAGCATCGGCAGCTCGCCCAGGCCGGGAATGGCGCTTGACGAACGCTTGTCGTTTTCGCTGATCAGCCCCGCCAGCACCTGGTTCTCGCCATCGCGCAGGCGCAGCACCGTGCTGGCATTGCGCGTGCCGATCCGGTAGCCGTACGGCTGGTCGTTACTGTCGAAGATCGTGCCGAGGATGCTGCTCACTTCCAGGCTGAGTTTGATCGATACTTCATCGTCCATGTACACCACCGGCTCGGCTTCGAGCTTGAGGCCCACGTCGAGGTAATTGACCGATTGCGAGGTCACGCCGGTCGAGGTGACATTGGCCGACACGCTCGGCACCCGCTCGCCGACCCGGATCAGGGCCTTCTCGCGGCTCTTGATGCGGACGCGCGGATTGGCCAGCACGCTGACGTTATCGCGGTTCACCGACGCCGACAGGCGCATCGGGTCGACGCTGGCGAGCAAGCCCCTGGAATTGAGGTTCTTCAGGTCGCCCAGGGTGAACGGGTTGGTCGCCACGCTGCCGTCGTACAGCAGGGTGGACGCGCCGAGCGGCGTGAGGCTCACATTGCCCGGCCACTTCACGCCCAGCGATTCGAGGTCGCTGCGCTGCACTTCCAGGATCTCCACTTCCAGCATGACTTCCGGTTCGGCCACGTCGTGCAGCGCCACCAGCTTGGCGGCCATGAGGATGGTCTCGGGCGTATCGCGCAGCACCAGCATGTTGAGTTTTTCGTCGACCACGAGGTCGCGTGTCTTGAGCAGGGTGCGCAGGCTGTTGGCCACGGTTTTAGCTTCGGCGTTGGCAATGCGGAAGCTGCGGATCGTCAGCTTCTGGTAGTCGCGCTGCTTGGCCGCGTCGTTCGGGTACAGCAGCACGGTGCGCTCGTCGACGATGCGCTGCTCCATCTGCACGCTCATTAACAGATTGCGCAGCGCCTGCTCGATGGTCGTGTCCTGCAGGTTGAGCGTCACGCGCAGGTCGGCCGGCACGTCCTTGTCGAGCGTGAAGCTGATGCCCGAGGTGCGCGACATCGATTCGAGCACCGCGCGCAGCGGCGCATCCTGGAAGCGCAGACTCATTCGCTTCTGGAATGCCTGCCCCAGCGCCGCGCCGCCGGGCGCCACGGCGGCGTGATCCTGCAAGGCTTGCAGCATCTTGGCCGCGCGCGCGTTCTTCGGATAGTTGGCTACCAGCGTGCGCAAGGCGTCGCGTGCCTCCGTGCGCTTGCCGGCGGCGAGCTGCTGCTCGATGCCCGCCAGCGCCTGCGCTTGCGACTGCGCCGCGGCCAGGTTGCGCATGCCGATCATGGCCTGGTCGACGGCTCCCAGCGCGGCGGCGCGCCGGTAAGCCTCCTGCGCCGCATCCCAACCGCCGCGCGCCACGTCCCGGGCGGCCTGCGCCAGCACCCGGTTGGTCAGCTCGATGCGCGTGTTGGCCAGCAGGACGCGCGCTTCGATGTGACCCGGCGTGGCGGCCAGCATGTGCTCCAGGCGCGCCATGCCCTCTTCCAGCTTGCCGGCGTCGAGCAAGGCACGGATGTCGGGCGGGGTGGGCTGCGGTCCGGTCGCGCATGCGGCCAGCATGGCCAGGCTGCATGCCAACGCCAGGTTGCCTGCTATTTTTCTCATTCTTCTGTCCCGAAACTGATCCGGTGTTGCTTGCCGGTTTGTTGATCCTGAATGTTCACCGATTCCTGGCGCAGGGCCAGCACGCGATAACGCTTTTCGAACACGCTGCCCGCGCGCGCCAGCAGCACGGCGTCGTTGCGCAGCAAATACGCTTCGCGCACGCCGTCTTCCACCTTGAACCCGAGCAGGACGAACGGCGCTTGCGGCTTGTCGCTGGCGTCCGGGTCATCCCTTGCCGGCGGCGCGCCCTGCTCCGCCGCCGGCATGGGGCCACCGGCAAACAGGTCGGGCACCGGGCTGGCAGGATCGACCGCAGGCGGCGGCGCGCGCAGCGGCGCAGCGGCGACGGGCGTCGATTGCGGCCGGCGCGGGCGTTCGGCCACGCCCACCACCTCCGGTTCGGACGGACTGTCGAACAGCATGAGCAGGCCGACACCCAGCATCACCGCCAGCATGATCTTGAGACGGGGCGACATCAGGGCGCCTTTTCCGCTGGCGAGTCAAGCGTGAACCAGACCGAAAACAGCAGCCGCGCTTCAACCCCGGCGCCGACCGGCGCGCGGTGGATGCCAACTTCGTCAAGCGACAGGCCGGGAATGGCCTGGGCCGCCCGCAGGAAGCGGCGCACCTGCGGATAGGTGCCGGTGGCCGGCATCTGCACTTGCCAGCGGCCGACGTGGCCCGTTTCCTGGCGCCGGTAATCGGCCTGCGCGATCGTCAGTCCGTGTTCCGCCGCGAGCGCGAACAGGCGCTGCAGGGCCGCATCGGCGCGCGCCGCCGGCGGCAGTGCGCTGTGCGGCGCGGCGACCGGCACGCTGGCGGTTGCCTGTTCGTTCACCCGCATGGCCAGTGTGTCGCGCAAGGCCGCTTCCTGCGATGGCAGCCACCAGAGCCAGGCCAGCAATGCGCACAGCAGCAAGGCCGCGCCGGGCAGCATCCACAAACCGTGGCGCACCGCCAGCACCTCAAGGCGCCAGCGCAGCGCGTTCCATTGCATCATGGGGCGCTCCGGATCGGGGTATCGGGCAGCCGGTACGGGGCCGAGAGCTGCGCTTCGTAATGGAAGTTGATGCCGCCTTCGGCCGCCGCTTCGTGGCGCATCAGGCTCAGTCGCGCAAAGACCGGGCTGCTTTTCAGGGACCGCAGGTACTCCTGCAATCCAGCCACATCGTCCATGTTGGCCTGGACCTTGACCACGCCGCGCGCCAGATCGGGTTCGAACGAGTGCAGGCGCGCCTGCGGCACGCGCTCAAACGCGCCGAAGATCTCTTCCCAGGGCTGCGCGCGTTGCAGCATGGCCTGGCGCAGCAATTGCGCCTCTTCGGCCAGCGGCTGCGAGCGGCTACGCCCGGCGCGCTCGCGCTGGTCGCTCGCGGCCAGGCGCACGGCCTGCGCCGCCCTCGCCTCTTGCAGCTCGTGCTGCACGCGTACGCCGCGTCCGAATGCCAGGCCGCCCAGCACCATGGCGAGCAAGGCGAACGCCACGCCCAGCTGGGTGCCGCGCATGCGCCAGTCCCAGCGCCACGCGCCGCGCTGGTCGGCGAAGTCGATCATCATCGGCTTCATGCGGCTGCCTCCAGATGCGTCCAGCCGGCCGGCGCGGCCGGGCCGGACCAGAAGCGCGCGGCCGGCAAGGCGACACCAAGACGCGCCATTTCCAGCACCAGCAAGCCGTCGACGTCCGTACCCGGCTGCTGGCGAACCAGTTGCAGGCGCGCATTGTGCCAGACCAGCAGGTTAACCACGCCGTCGGCCGCCGCGCACCAGACGCCGTCAAGCGGCAGCGCCGCGCAGTGGCGGCTCCAATCCTGCAGCAGCGCCGGCAACAGGCGCGCCAGCGAAAACCCGGCCAGCGCCTGGCGCAGGCTGCGCGGAATAGCACACGCCAGCATCGGCGCGCCGGCCTGCCAGTCCGCTTGCAGCAGCCAGTCGGCCGGCGCCTGGCCGTACAGGGTTTCGAAGCGGGCGTCGAGCAGCAGGCGGCAGTCGCGCAGGCCGCCAATGCCGGCCGGCGCTTCGAGCAAGAAGGTACGGCTCCAGCAATCGGCCACGCGCACCGACAGGCGCGCGCGCGCCGGCAGCAGCTGCGCCAGTTCGACGCCCAGCGCGGCCCAGTCGCCGCCCGCCGCCTTGAGCGTGGTGCGCTGCGCGCCGCGCCGCAGCGCGATGGTGTGGGCGCCGATATCGACGCCGATGTTTTCAGCCTGCCAGAGTGACACGTTTGACCTCCTCCAGCGTGGTTTCTCCGGTGGCCACCAGCGCCAGCGCATCATCGAACAGGCTGCGCATGCCGGCGGCCCGGGCCAGCTCCTTGATCTGGCGCAGCGGACGGCGTTCGATCACCAGTTCGGCCAGCGCGTCGTCGAGAATCAGGATTTCGGCCACGGCGCGCCGTCCCTTGTAGCCGGTGCCACGGCACTCGCCGCAGCCCACGCCGCGCCGGAAGTTGTAGTGCGAAACGGCGGCGCGCGGCAGGCCGCTGCGCACCAGTTCCTCGTCGTGCGGCGTGTACGGGGCGCTGCACTGGCGGCACGACAGGCGCACCAGGCGCTGCGCGATCACGCCATTGAGGGCCGAGACAAACGAGTACGGGTCGATGCCCATGTGGGCAAAGCGTCCGAACACGTCGAACACGTTGTTGGCGTGGACGGTGGAGAGCACCAGGTGGCCGGTCAGCGCCGACTGCACCGCGATTTCGCCGGTTTCCTTGTCGCGGATCTCGCCGACCATGATGATGTCCGGGTCGTGCCGCAGGATCGAGCGCAGGCCGCGCGCGAACGACAGTCCCTTCTTGTCGTTGACCGGAATTTGCAGGATGCCGGGCAGCTGGTACTCGACCGGGTCTTCGATGGTGATGATTTTTTCGTGGCCGCTGTTGATTTCGGTGATGGCGCCGTACAAGGTGGTGGTCTTGCCCGAGCCGGTCGGCCCGGTCACCAGCACCATGCCGTACGGTTCCGACACCAGGCGCCGCATGGTGGCCAGGTGGTCGGGCGCGAACCCCGACGAATCGAGCGTGAGCGTGCCGTGCGCGCTGATCATCGACTGCTTGTCGAGAATCCGGATGACGGCGTCTTCGCCATGCACGCTCGGCATGATCGACACGCGCAGGTCGATTTCGCGCCCCTGCGCCTCGACCCGGAAACTGCCGTCCTGCGGCACGCGGCGCTCGGCGATATCGAGTTCGGCCAGCACCTTGATGCGCGAGATGGCCTGCTCCGCGAGCGCGCTGCCGGCCACTTGCGCGGCCTGGGCGAGCACCCCGTCGATGCGGTACTTGGTGAGCATGCCGCCGGGCGTACTTTCGAAGTGGATGTCCGATACGCCGGACTTGAGCGCATCGTACAAGGTGGAGTTGACCAGCTTGACGGCCGGGCTGCCGGCGTCGCCCAGCGAGGCATAGGAGAGGCTTTCCATCAGGCGCGCGCAATCGCCCTCGCCTGCTTCGCCCATCACGAGCGAGTCGACCGAGCGCACCGATTCCTCCTGCTTGGACAGGTAAGCATGCAGATCGGCCGGCAGCGCCAGGCGCCAGCGCACCGGGGCCCCGGCCAGGGTTTCGACCCACACCTGCAGGTCTTGCGCGTAGGGGTCGCACAGCACCGCCCACAAGCCGTCGGCGCCCTGCAGCAGCACGCACTGGCGTTGCTGGGCGCGCGCCAGCGGCAAGCGCTCGAACAGCGGGGTACAGGCCAGCATGGCCGCCATGTCGATCGCGGGCAGGCGGAACACATCGGCCGCCTGCGCCAGCAGCAGGCGCGGCTCCGACCGGGTCAGCGCTTCGAGTTCGGCAAAAAAGGCGCGGCCCGACTGGCGCGCGTTGTTTTGCGCGGCGCGCAGGGACGCCATCATGGGCGCCATCTCGACCGGGTTCATTGCAGGGTCCCGGCAAGGTCGAAGATCGGCATGTACAGCAGCACCACGATGGCGCCGATGACGACGCCGATGGCCGCCATCAGCACCGGTTCGAAGGTCTTGCTGAATTTTTCGATCCACAAGGTCGTTTCGGCGTCGTAGAACAGCGCGGCGCGGGTGAGCATCAGCCCCAGTTGGCCGGAGCGCTCACCCACGCGCAGCATGCGCAGCGCGATCGGCGTGGTCAATCCGTTCTGTTCGAGCGACTCGGAAAAGCTGCCGCCCTGAGCGATGGCGTGGCGCGCCGCCGCCAATGCGCCACGCCGCCCCGGCGAGATGGCGCCGCTAACCATGTCGAGCGCCGACACCACGGCGATGCCGCCTTCGAGCAGCATGCCGAGGGTAAGGTACAAGCGCGCCAGTTCCAGGATGTGCATGCGTTCGCGCACGCCCGGCAGGCGCGTAAACAGCTGCATCAAGTGGCCGGAGCGGTGCATGCGGCGCAGCCAGAAGAACAGCGCCGCGCCGATGCCCGCCATGGCCAGCAGGATCGCCATGCCATGGCCGGCGACGGCGCCGCCCCACTTGATCAGCCACTGCGACAGCATCGGCAGTTCGCGTCCGCTGCCCTGGTAGACGGCGGAGAACTTGGGCACCACGTACCCGAGCAAGAACATGCTGACCGCGCTGCCGACGGTGAGCAGGATGACCGGATAGATCGAGGCGCTGACCAGGCGATTGCGCACGCCATCGACGCGCACCTGGTATTCGATGTAGCGCGTGAGCGCCTGCGGCAGGTCGCTGGTGCGCTCGGCCGCCTTGACGATGCCGCCGAACAGGGGCGGGAACGACTCCGGTTCGGCCGCAATCGCCACCGAAAAGCGCAAGCCGTCGCGCATGCGCGCCAGCAGGCGGGCCAGCAGCGCGCCGGTATCGGTGTGGGATTCTTTTTCGCTGAGCGCTTCCAGGCTTTCGACCAGGCCGAGGCCCGCTTCGAGCAGGGCCAGCAACTCCTGGGTGAACAGCATCAGGGAAAAGGTCTTGCCGCGCCGCTGGGCCTGCAGCGCGAGCGGCCGCACGTCGAGCACCGTCAGGCGGCGTTCGACAGCGGCGCGCGATGCGGCGACGGCATCGCTGGCGTCCAGTTCCAGCATCTGGACCCGGTTGTCGGGTCCCACGGCACGAATCGCGAAGCGCACGGGCGGATCAGCGCGCGAGGCTGGCGACTGGGCCGCGCAACTGCCGGCGTGGAAATGGATTCATGCTGCCCCTGCTTTCAAAAACATCTTGGTCGAACGCGTTATGGTTTGCCACCACACAAAGGTGCACGCCCACCTAACATCATCGGTCCGGCCACTTAAGCAGCGGCCTGACCAATTCACATTCTACTACCGTTGATGTCATTTGGATATGTGACTTTAAAGACACGACTTCCGCAATTTTTCATTGCAAAACGTCCATCATGGTGCCTGCGATGGCGGATAAGCGGGCCTGCAGCTGAGTTAAGATGCTTTATGAACAGAGATGCAGCAATCGGCCTGCTGGCCCGCCGCGACCTTGCGCGACTTTCGACCGAGCAGCGGGCGAGCCTGTTGCTTGATTGGTGGTTCAGCGATGCCGATGGTCCCGGATATGCCGGGCTGCCCGATCCGTTGAAGTCGATGCTGGCCTATTCTGTTGAGCCGGACGACCCCACGCGCGCGCTGTATGACCCGCTCGTGCCGCTTGCGCTTGACTACAGCTACATGGGCGTGGTCAACACGTATCTGTCGATGCAGCTCGCCCTGCCTGACGGGAACGTCACGGTCGAGGGCGATGTCGATGTCGATGTCGATGAGATGGTGGTATGTCTGTGTTGCCGCTACCTGAGCGTGCAAACGAGTGCGAATGACGAGATTGGCCGCGTGTGCTTTTGGGAAGATGACGGGATGACAGAGTTAAGCAGCCACAGCGGGCTAAATCACCAGACGCTGCGTCAGGCGCAAGAGAATTTCCAGCGCATCGGCGCCGTTACCGGGGCGAGCCGGCGATACGTTCTTCCCGACGGTAAACAGCGATATGGATTGGCCATCCCATCAGCAGGTCAATAGCGCGTTTCATGGCGCTTTTACCAGCGCCGACGACCCCAACACCGTGCCGATCTGGGTGATGAACTTGTTGTACTTGTCGTTCTCCTGCGCAGGCGAGTTGCCCAGGCGGCGCGCGGAGAGGCTCACGAACTCCATCGTCAGCTTGTGGCGTTCGCTTTGCAATTGTTTCTGCTCGTCCGGCGTGACGGCTTGCTGGTAGCGCTGGTACAGCTCGCGCAGCTTGAGCGACGCACTCTGCAGTTGCGGGTCCGCGAAATCGGGCAGCGGGGCCGGCGCAACCGGCTTGCGCGGTGCGGAAACGATGTGCTGGCGATGCTTCTCGAAGAAACCGGCTTGCTCCGATTCGCTCTCGAAGTAACGTACAAAGTCCGCTGCGGTAAACAGCTTGCTGTAGATGTTGCCACCACCACCCGGGTCATATCCTTGCAGCGAGGTGGGAAAAGGTTCGCGCACGCCGAAGCGCCAATCGTTCTCGATAAACAATCCGTTCACGAGCTTGAAAGGACCGCTGAAAGGCACGCCATCGAGCTTGAACGGGCCGCCGCCCCCCGGCCTGAAGTTCTTCAGCTTCTCTTCGCCGGTAACGTAAGCGACGCTGACAATCACGTAGTCGCTCAGCGTTGGGTTGATCAGACCGCCCTTGCGCTCAGCATAGACAATGAACTTGATTTTTCCCGCCACGGGCGCGTCCATGCTGTGCTCGCCGGCTTTCAATGTAATCTTTTTCGATTGATTTGCCGGGATCTCATAGTCCGTTTGATCAATCTGCAGTTTGATTGCCGCATCGGTCGGGTTATCTATCGAGAAATCGACATTGTTGCTGCAACCTGCGAGAAGCAGCAGTGCGGCGATGGAAAACAGAATGTTATTCATAAGCTTATCCTTGGGGTGCTTCGATCGAACAACAACGGTGGCGTATCTTAAAGTCATTTCATTTTACACAACTCGCCAGGGTGGTTGCGGCAGTATCGCGCTTGCCTGCCGTGAAAACCCGCGACGATGTTCGCACGAGGCGGCGACCTTGAATGGCCTGTTTCGTGCCCCACGTACGCCTGAGCCAGCGCAACGGGCGGGTACTGTCCCTCGCTACAATGCGCCATGACCGCCCACCACGACCTCGGCTACCGTTCGCTGTTCGCCCACCCGGAACTGGTGCGCGATCTGATCGCTGACTTTACGCCCTTCAAGCTGTTCGAAAACGTCGCGCTGTCGTCCTTCAAGCGGGTCAATGCCACGTATGTAAGCGAGCAAGCATCGGCGCGCGAGGGCGACATGGTGTGGCGCGTACAGGTCGGCGACCATTGCCTGTACGTGTACCTGCTTCTGGAATTCCAGTCCAGCGTTGACCCCTGGATGGCCCTGCGCATGCAGACCTATATCGGCTTGCTGCACCAGGACCTGGTCAAGCGCCACGAATTGCAACGCGGGGGCCTGCTACCGCCGGTGTTGCCGCTGGTCTTTTACAACGGCAAGCGGCGCTGGAGCGCCAGCATGGAGTTGGCCAAGCTCCTGATGGAAGCGCCTGCCGGGCTGGCGCCGTTCCAGCCATCCCAGCGCTACCTGCTGATCGACCAGAAGCGCCTGGACCAGGCAGCGCTCAAAGCGAATGCGAATGTGTTGTCACTGCTGTTCCTGTTCGAACTTTCATCGGCTCCCGATGTCTTAAAGGAGGTAGCACCAGCGCTGATCACCTGGCTACGCGCAACGCCGCAACTCGCCCTGCGCCGATCGGTCGCAGCATGGGCGAACCGCGTGGCGGAGCGCCGGTCCGGACGACCGGGGCCGTTTTCATTGGAGAATATGGAGGAGTTTGCCGACATGGGACGCAAATTTGCAACCTGGGCAGAAGAATTCGAGTATATCGGTTTCAAAAAAGGACGCGCCGAAGGTAAAGCCGAAGGTAAAGCTGAAGGTAAAGCTGAAGGTAAAGCTGAAGGTAAGGCGGAAGGAAAGGCCGAAGGCATGGCCGAAGGGAAGCTCATCGCACTGCGCGCCATGCTGAGAAGCGTGTTGCGCCGCCGCTTCGGCGACCTGCCTGCGCCAGCTGGCCAGCGTATCGACAAGGCCACGCATGCTGAGCTTGAAGAATGGTTCGAACATGCCCTCGCCGCGCCCAGTCTGGAGGAAGTGTTCGGGGAGAGATGACATGCCCGTACGGGACATGCGCGTACGGGACATGCGCGTACGGGACATGCGCGTACGGGACATACCAGACGAAGGCCGCAGTTGAATCATGTCATGCTCGTTGCGCCAGTCAGGACCACAAGAAAGTTGAAGAGACCATCCTTCCCTACACATGCAGCAACAAATGCTCGCGCTCCCAAGGGCTGATAACGGTCATGAATTCCAGGTGTTCCTGGTCCTTGATAGCGGCATATACGTCGACAAACCGCTCGCCCAGCACGTCGCGCAGCTTGTCTTCCGCGCGCAGCAGGCTCAACGCTTGCGGCAAGCCCTGCGGCAGCTCAAAGTCGAGCGCGTGGGCGCTGCCAACTGTCATCGCGCTCGGCTCGATCTCTTCCGTCATGCCGAGATAGCCGCACGCCAGCGTGACGGCGAATGCCAGGTAGGGATTGGCGTCGGCCCCAATGACGCGGTTTTCCACCTTGCGCTCCTGCGCTGTCGACTCCGGCACCCGAAAGCCGACCGTGCGGTTATCCAGCCCCCACTGCACATTGATGGGCGCGGTGGTGTGGCGCACGATGCGCCGATACGAATTGACATATGGCGCGGCCAGCGCCATCGCCGCCGGCATGTAGCGCTGCAAGCCACCGATGTAATGGTAAAACGCGGGCGACGGCGCTCCTTCCGGGGTACTGAACAGGTTCAGACCGGTGCCGCTGTCGGTCACGCCCTGGTGCACGTGCATCGCCGAGCCCGGCTCGTTGGCGAGCGGCTTGGCCATGAAGGTGGCGTACATATTGTGCTTGAGCGCCGCTTCGCGCAAGGTGCGCTTGAAGAAGAAAACATTGTCGGCCATGGTCAGCGGCTCGCACGAGAGCAGGTCGATGCCGAACTGGCCGGCGCCGATTTCGTGGATCAGGGTGTCGACGTCGAGCTGCATGAGCTCGCAGAAGTCGTAGATATCCTCGAACAGGGGGTCGAATTCGTTGACGGCGTCGATGCTGTAGATCTGGCGGCTGGTTTCGGCACGGCCGCTACGGCCGATGGGCGAGCGCAGCGGCAGGTCGGGGTCGTTGTTGCGCGCGGTCAGGTAAAACTCCAGTTCGGGACCCACGCTCGGTTCCCAGCCCTTGTCCGCATACAGCTTGAGTACGCGCCGCAGCACGCTGCGCGGGGCAAAATCGACCAGGCTGCCGTCGGGAAAATAGCAGTCGTGGATAACCTGGGCAGTCGGGTCGAGCGCCCACGGCACCATGGTGATGGTGGACGGGTCGGGCCGCAGCACCATGTCGCGGTCGGTCTCGGAAATGGCGCGGAAGTACGCGACGTCGTTGGCCGGATAATTGCCGGTGACGGTCATGCCGAGCACGGCTTCCGGCATGCGCATGCCGCGTTCGTTGGTGAATTTGGTGCGCGGCAGGATCTTGCCGCGCGCGACGCCGGTCAGGTCCGGTACCAGGCATTCAATTTCGGTGACCTGGCGCTGGTTGAGCCACAGGTCCATATCGCTGAAAGTAAAGTTCTTGCGAACCGCCATTCGACATCTCCTCAAGCCATGAAATCAAACAGCGAGCGGGCCCCTCCTCCGGGCAGGCCGGGCAAGGCACTGTTGGCGCCGCTACCCTGGCTGATCTCGGTGTAGCGCGCAACCAGGTTGCTCGCCTGGGCATTGAGCGCGCTGGTGAGCGCGGTTTTCTGGCCGGTCAGCGTGCTGACGCTGCGCTCGACCGTCAGTTTTTCCTTGACGATGCTGCTGCCGGCGCCGAGCAACTGGCCCAACTGCGTGTCCAGCTTGTCGGCAATGCCCTTGCCGCCGTCGGTGAACAATTTGCTGACCGCGTTCGGGTCGGCCTGAACCGCCGACGCCAAGGCCTTTGCGTCGATCTTGAGCGTGCCATTCTTGTCGAGCGAAACGCCGGCTTTTTCCAGCGCCTCGCTATTGCTGCGAACCATATTCGTCAGTTGGTCCTGCGCCTGGCGCAGGGCGGGATCGGATTTCAGGCCGCCCTGCTGCAAGCCTTGCAAGGTGGACGAGAGCTTGTTGAAGCCATCGACAAAATTGCCGATATTTTTGGCGATCGCGCCGGTTTCCTGCGCGACAACCATTTTGGTAGCGCCCTTGGCGGTCAGCGCCAGCGCCGTGCCGCCGATCTGGCCGGTAATGACGTTGCCCGAACTGGTGACGCGCTTGCCGTCGATATTGAGTACGGCGTCCTGAGCGGTGCTGCCGGCCGTCAGGTTCTTGAGGCCGGCCGGATTGTAGGCCAGCAGTTTTTCGACCGCCGCGTCGCCGCCGGCGCTGATGCGCATGCTGCCGGCCGCGCCTTCCGGCCCCTTCAGTTGCAGCGCGAAGCCGGCGCTGCCCTTGACGATGGTGGCGTCGATGCCGGCGGCCTTGAAAGCGTCCGCCATGCCTTGCAAGGTATTGTTGCCAATGTCGATGTTGATTGAACGAACGCTGCCGTTTGGCGTGAAGCCGCTGCCCGACTCGGTGCCGAATTCGACCTTGATGGCGCTGGGCAGGCCGTTGCCGATCGGCGCATCCTTGTCCTTTTGCGGAAGCGTCAGCAGGGTTTGCGACTGCGCAAGTTGCTGTACGTCAATTGCGTAGGTGCCAGACTTGGCGCCGGTCATGGTCACGGCGGTCAGGACGTTGGGGCTGGACGAGGTGGCGCCGGTTTGCAGGCCCGCGCCGGACAGCGACTGGGTCAGCGACTGGAAATTGGCCAAGGCGCTTTGCAACTGCCCAAGCCCGGACAGGCGGGTCTGGTCGCGGGTCAGCTGGGCGCTGAGTTTCTGGACCCCGGCGTTTTGCGCAAACAAGCTCTTGTTGACCCGGCCGACCATCTCGGCGGAGGCGGCATTGCCCGACTTGAGGCCACCCAGGACACTGTTGGAATTGATCGGCACGGCCATGAAGTTTTACCTTTGATTCACGTTTAACGTAAAGGTAACACATTCGCTTGCCGCACTTCGTTCAAATTCCTGATCAAGACCTGAGCCAGGTCAATGGCGGCGGAGAACAAGCTTGCGCCAGTCGCGGGCGGACGATGCATGCCCAGACCCCGCGTCAGTCAGTCTTACTTCAGAAACTTGGCCAGCTGCGTCACCCCCGACAAATTCAGATTAAGGAAGCTGAAGCCGACCTTGAAGTCGCCATGACTCAAAATGCAGTACGAGGCCTTGCCGCGTACATCAATCGTGGTCATGGCGCCATCGACGAACAGGTCGAAGCGCAACTGCGCGCTCGCCCCCACCTGGATCGGCTCGGGCGACATGATGCACATCCCGTTCGCACCCACATCCACCGTCTTGACCGCGGCCGGTGCGGAACCGTCCACCGTCACCACAGCTTTAACTTTTAACAATTTTCGCTGCGCTTGTCTTTGTTCGTTAAACACGTTTCGCCCGTTGGCATTGCAGAGTCATACATTATAGTTTTAATTTGCAACACCGGTTGGCTAATCCAGTTCGCGCAGTTTGTTAAATGCTTCGTCGATCCGTTCGACCGCGACGATGGTCATGCCTTCGATTTTCTGCTTCGGCACGTTGGCTTTGGGAATCATTGCAATTGAAAAACCCAGCTTGGCCGCTTCGCGCAAGCGTTCCTGGCCGCGCGGCGCCGGCCGGATTTCGCCCGCCAGCCCCACTTCGCCGAACACCACGAGGCCGCGCGGCAGCGGTTTGCTGCGCATCGACGAGTTAATTGCCAGCAGCACCGCCAGATCGGCCGCCGGTTCGGTGATCTTGACCCCACCCACCGCATTAATGAAGACATCCTGGTCGAACGCGGCGATACCGGCGTGCCGGTGCAGCACCGCCAGCAGCATCGCCAGCCGGTTCTGCTCCAGCCCCACCGACAGGCGGCGCGCATTGGGCAGGTGGCTGGTATCGACCAGCGCCTGGATTTCGACCAGCAAGGGCCGCGTACCCTCTTGCGTCACCATCACGCACGAGCCAGGCACCTGGTTGTCGTGTTGCGACAGAAACAGCGCCGAGGGGTTGGACACCCCTTTCAAGCCTTTTTCGGTCATCGCGAACACGCCCAGCTCATTGACCGCGCCGAAGCGGTTCTTGATCGCCCGCACCAGCCGGAAACTGGACTGGGTATCGCCCTCGAAATACAGCACCGTGTCGACAATGTGCTCAAGCACGCGCGGCCCGGCCAGCGCGCCCTCTTTGGTCACATGGCCGACCAGGATAATGGTCACGCCGGTCTGCTTGGCCACCCGGGTCAATTGCGCCGCGCACTCGCGCACCTGCGCCACCGAACCGGGCGCCGAGGTCAGCGCGTCGGAATACACGGTCTGGATCGAGTCGATCACCGCCACTTCGGGCTTCAGGTCCGCCAGGGTGCCGAGGATCTTCTCAAGTTGGATCTCGGCCTGCAGCTTAAGTTCCTTGCCATCGACGCCGAGCCGGCGCGCGCGCAGGGCGATCTGGGCGCCCGATTCTTCGCCGCTCACATATAAGGTACTTTTGATGTGCGAGATATTGGCCAGCGCCTGCAGCAACAGGGTCGACTTGCCGATGCCGGGGTCGCCGCCGATCAGCACCACTCCGCCCGAGACCAGCCCGCCGCCCAGCACGCGGTCGAATTCTTCGATACCGGTGCCGAAGCGCGGCACGTCGACCGCCTCGATGTCGGCCAGCGACAGCACCGGCGCGGTCTGCGCCAGGCTCCTGTGCTGGGTCTGGGACAGGCGGTTCACGCCAGGCGTGTCGAGCACCGTCTCGACCATCGTGTTCCACTGATGGCAGGCGGCGCACTGCCCGGTCCATTTGTTGCTGATCCCGCCGCAGTCGCTGCAGGTGTATTGCGTTTTAACTTTAGCCATTGAGATCCAGATTGCCTTCCACGACGCGCACGCGGGGTGCCAGCGCGCACATTAATTCGTAACCGATAGTGCCGGCGGCGTTGGCCACGGTGTCGATCGGCAAGCCGGCGCCCCACAGGATCACCTTGCTGCCGACCCCCGCGCGCGGCACGTGGGTCAGGTCGACCGCCATCATGTCCATCGATACCCGGCCCACCAGCTTGGTGAGGATGCCGTCGACCATCACCGGGGTGCCGTGCGGAGCGTGGCGCGGGTAGCCGTCGGCGTAGCCGCATGCAACGATGCCCACTGTCATCGGCCACTCGGCCTGGAAGCCGCTGCCGTAGCCGACCGAGTCGCCCGCCACCAGGTCTTGCACGCCGATGATTTCGCTGGCCAGGGTCATGGTCGGACGCAGGTCGAATGCGGCCGCGCTGCGCCCGCCCGGGGTGCCGCCGTACAGCATGATGCCGGGACGCACCCAGTCGTTCGACAATTCGTCCGACAGCGCCCCCTGGTGCAGCACGCCGCCCGAGTTCGACAGGCTGCGCTGGCCGGGCAAGCCGTCCGCACCCAGGCAGAAGCGGCGCACCTGCTCGAGCACGGTCAGCCGGGGGTGTTCGAGCTCATCGGCGTTGGCGAAGTGGGTCATCAGGGTAATCTCGCGCACCGCGGGGATGGCGCGCAAGCGGGCATACGCGGCGCCGAAGGCTTCCGGCCGGAAGCCGAGCCGGTTCATGCCGGTATTCATCTTCAGGTGGATGTCGATCGGGCCGGGCAGCGTCGCCTGCTCCAGCAGCACGATCTGCTCCACCGTATGTACAGCGCTGTTGAGCTGATGGCGCACCAACAAGTCGACATCCCCGGCGTCGAAAATCCCTTCCAGCAGCAGGATCGGGCGCGTCCAGCCCAGTTCGCGCAGGCGCACCGCGTTCTCGGTTTCGATCAGGGCCAGCCCGTCGGCGTCGGCAAAGCCGCGCATGCCGCGTTCGAGCCCATGGCCGTAGGCGTTGGCCTTGACCACCCCCCACACCTTGGCGTGCGGTGCGCAGTCGCGCGCCCGCATCAGGTTATGCTGCATGGAATCTAAGTGAATCGTGGCGATGAGCGGGCGCGGCATAGTGCGAAATGGGGTGGTTGGCAAGCCTGTATTTTACCGGACGCAGCCCGTTCCGACGCGCCGATTTCTTTGGCTTCCCAGCCATTCATGGTATAAAGCAACCCACACTAGCTTTTAGACTTCTCGAATGAATCGTGGTTTTTACACCATCATGGCGGCGCAGTTTTTTTCGTCGCTGGCAGACAACGCCTTGCTGTTCGTGGCGATCGATCTGCTGATCTCCATGAATGCGCCGGCTTCGCTGACGCCTTTGCTCAAGCTTTCCTTCGTCCTCTTCTATGTGCTCCTTGCGCCATTTGTCGGCGCTTTCGCCGATTCCATGCCCAAGGGCAAAGTGATGTTCATCGCCAACCTGGTCAAAGTGGCCGGCTGCGCGCTCATCTTCTTCCAGGTCCACCCGCTGCTGGCCTATGCGGTGGTCGGCTTCGGCGCGGCGGTATATTCGCCGGCCAAGTACGGCATCCTCACTGAATTGTTACCACCAGAGAAACTGGTCGCCGCCAATGGCTGGATCGAAGGCCTGACGGTGATGTCGATCATCCTCGGCACCGTGATGGGCGGCGCGCTGGTCAGCGCCAAGGCCTCAGCCTTCATGCTCGGCCTGGACATGCCGTTCATCGACACCGGCATCGACAACACCACCGAAGCGGCCCTGTGCGTGGTGGTGGCCGTGTATATCCTGGCAACCCTGTTCAACCTGCGCATTCCCGACACCCTGGCCAAGTATGCCCACCAGGAACGCAACCCGGCCAGGCTGATCGCCGACTTCGCGAATTGCTCTTCATTGCTGTGGAAAGACAAGCTGGGCCAGATTTCGCTGGCCGTGACCACCCTGTTCTGGGGCGCCGGCGCGACCTTGCAATTCATCGTGCTCAAGTGGGCCGAGAAATCGCTGCACATGCCGCTCGACAAAGCCACCACCCTGATCGGCATCGTCGCGCTCGGCGTGGCCGTGGGCGCCGCCAGCTCGGCCAAGATGATTCCGCTCAAGAAGTCGCTGACCGTGATCCCGCTCGGCATTGCCATGGGCGTGGTCGTGGTCTGCATGACCATGGTCCATTCGGTCCTGATCGCCTATCCGCTGTTGCTGCTGATCGGTGTGCTGTCGGGCTTCTTCGTGGTGCCGATGAACGCACTGCTGCAACACCGCGGCCACGTCCTGATGAGCGCAGGCCACTCGATCGCCGTGCAGAATTTCAATGAAAACCTGTCGATCCTGACCATGCTGGCCATTTACGCCATCCTGATCACCTTGAAAGTGGACTTGAATATTGTGATCATCGGCTTCGGCCTGTCGGTGGCGGGCATCATGTTCCTGATCATGCGCAAGCACAAGATGAACCAGGCCGAGCACGATTCGCTCGCCCTGATCGGCGAGCACAAGCACTGATCAGGCGCCCTGCCCCACCATTTTCTGGCGGAAGGCGGCGCGCACGCGCCAGTCGTTGGGGACGATGAAACCGCGTTGCGTTTCGATCAGGCAGCCGTCCTCCACGCGCACGGCGGCCACCAGCAGCGGCATCGGCACGCTGTCGAATTTCTCGGCCAGGGTGGCTTGCAACTGTGCCCGGCTCAGCAATCCGGCCTGGTCCGGCGCGCGGAACGGCGCCAGCCATTGCAGGCGCGGCAAGATCACCCAGGCGTCCGGCGCCAACGCCGCCACCTCGTCGAGCGCGCACCAGAAGCCGCGGCAATGCCGGCCGGAGATGCCATCCATCGCCTGCCCCGCGCCGCCCGGATAGAACAGCCATCCCTTGACCAGGGCCCGCGCCCGCGTGACGGGACGCGGCAGCACGGCCTGGGCCGCCGGGTGCGAACCGAGCGCCAGCTGCCGGTCAAAAATCTTGCGCATCTTGGCGCCCAGGCTGTCGGCCAGGTTGGGGCCGACAAAGGTGTCGAAGCGCGATGCCGCCGATCCTTCCAGCAGATAAAACTTGGTGGCGAACTCGATGTGCTCGAGGCCGCCATCACCGGGATCGAGCAGGAAATCGAACTCGCCGACCGTATCGTTGCGGCTGGCGCGCACCTGCAAGCCGTGCGCCACCAACTGGCCATGCTCGCGGAAATAGAAAGCCATCAGCTTTTCGGCATACAGGCCCAGGCGCGTGTAGTTGCGCGTGCCGAGCGCCTCGAGCAGGCGCGCGGGATCGGCATCGAGGCCGAGCAGCCAGTCGTCGAGCGCCGCCGGCAGCACGCCCAGGCTGGCGATGCGGCCTTCCCAATGCGAGTCGTCCGGATCGAGCAGGTCGGGCGCGTGCAGCAGCCAGGCCAGCGCACGCACGTGCGGCTGCGTCAGCTGCCCCCAGCGGCGCGCGAAGCCGGCCTGGTAGTTGTCAGGCGCGCCGCTCATCGTGCTCCCGCGCAAGGCACAGGTCGGCCCAGGCCAGCGCCTTGTCGGCGCCGCGCCGCAGCAGCTCGCCCGGATGCAGGGTGGCCACCAGCTTGACGCCGGCCAGTTCGTGCACCTGGCCGCGCGCACCGGCCAGCGCTTCCTGCAAGGGCTTGCCGCGCAGGGCGTTGGCGGCGATCTGGCCGAGCGTGAGCACCATCGATGCGCCGGAGAGCGCCAGTTCGCGGTCGAGGTAGGGCCGGCAGGCCAGCGCTTCCTCGGCGCTCGGGGCGCGGTCGCCGCCGTTGGCGCTGGTCGGACGGCATTTGATCAAATTGGTGACGTACACATTGCTCTCGCGCGAAAGATCGACCGCGGCCAGCATGTTGGCCAGCAGCTTGCCCGGTTCGCCCGACACCGGCTGGCGCGCCTTTTCGTCGGACGCGGTGGAGGCGCCGGCGGCCACCAGCCAGTGCGCCTGCTGCGCGCCGTTGCCGTAGACCGGCTTGCGTCCGCCCTTGCACAGGCCGCAGCGGGTGCAATTGGCGATGGCGTTCTTGAGCTGGGCCCAGTCCATGGCGGCGATCTCGTCGTCGGTCGGTGGCGGCGCGGGCGGCTCCTCGCCCCAGGCCGAATCGGTGGCCGGGCTGGTGGCAGGACTGACGGCGGGCGGCGCGGCCCTGGCCACCACCGGCGGGGGCGGCATGACGACCGCAGCGATGGTGGGCATGGCGGTAGGTACGGAGCTAGGCACGGCGGTAGGCACGGCGGTAGGCACGGGCACGGCGGCAGGCTGGGGCGCGGCTTGCTGCGCGGGAGCGGCAAGCTCGTCGGAGTACGCCTCGTCGGCCACGCCGGCGGCGCCATCGCGCAAGGTCCACAGCGGGCCGATGCCCATCTCCTGCAAAAAGACGCTGTCGCGCGCGCTGGTACTCATAAGACAAACCTCATCACGATGGCATCCTCGCGCTTGCCGTCATGGGCGGGATAGTAGCCGCGGCGGCGGCCGATTTCAGTGTAGCCATACTGCTGGTAGACGGCCAGCGCGCGCACGTTGGACGGGCGCACTTCGAGCAGGATCGAGTCCATCGACAGCCCGCGTGCGCAGGCGGCGACCTTGTCGAGCAGGTAGCGGCCCAAGCCTTCGCCCTGGCGCGCGGCGGCCACGGCCACGTTGAGCAGGTGCGCTTCGTCGACTATCGGCATCAGCAAAAAATAGCCGATCAGCGCCCCGCCGCGCTCGCGCAGCACCCAGGCGTTGTAGCCGCTGCCGAGCGAATCGCTGAAGTTACCGCGCGTCCAGGGATGCGGGTAAACCTGCTGTTCCAGCGCGAACACGTCGTCGACATCGGCCGCCACCATCGGCGCATAGACCAGGTGGTCATCGTCACGCAGCGCGCTCATGCGGCGGCCTTGGCGGCGTTGATCACGCTGCGTTCCGCGCTGGTGTAGGCGATCTTGTTGCGCAGGTAGAGCGGCTGGGCGTCTGCCGCGCCGAGCGCCTTGCCCGCCGCCAGCGCGGCGCGCCCGAGCGGCGCCAGTTGGGCGGCGTGCGGCATGATGTCCGGATACATGGCCCCGAAGGCCTCACCGGGAAACGCGTCGGGATAGGCCGCCAGGCCATTGCCGCAAGCGGCCAGCGGGCCCTCTACCGGCAATGGCGCCACGGCCCCGGGTGCGCACAGCACCGGCGCGGCCAGTTCGCGCCACAGGCCGGCGCCGCTATCGTAGCGGTACTGGGCCCAGTAGACTTCGCCCATGCGCGCGTCGAGCACGGCCACCACATCGGTGGCGCCATGCTGCTGGCGGCAGGCCACGGCCATCGCTTCGAGCGTGATCAGGGGCAGCACCGGCAAGCCGGCGCCGTAGGCCAGGCCCTGGGCGATGCCGCAGGCGGTGCGCACGCCGGTAAAGGATCCGGGACCGGCGCCGAAGGCGATGGCGTCGCACTGCTTCAGGGCGATGCCGGCCTCGGCCAGCAGTTCCTGCACCATCGGCAGGATCGATTGCGAGTGGGTGCGTACGCCGGACGATTCACGGGCGATGACGATGTCGCCGCGCAGCAAGGCGCAGGACGCCATCTCGGACGAGGTTTCAATAGCGAGAATAATAGACATCCCGTATTTTAACCCGGCCGGGTGCCGCCCTGGCGCTTAGAGCCTATCTCAGTAGATCGGGGGAAGCTGATGGCGACATGCGCGTAGGCGACATGCGCGTAGGCGACATGCGCGTAGGCGACATGCGCGTAGGCGATGCATGGCAAGCGAGGGCAAGGCGCGAGGAGGCCGCATGGCTAGCCATGCAACGACGAGGGTATTCCGAAGGAATACCGAGGCGGCACTCGCTTGCCAGGCGCGGCAGCAGCGACTCCGATCTACTGAGATAGGCTCTTAAGCAAGCAGGGCTTCGTCGCCCGATGTAGAATGCCGCTCATGCACAGCCACACACTCGACTCCGACAACCGCGACAGCATTGCGCAAGCGCTGGGCGGCGAGCGCTGGATCGTCGCCTGCCTGTGCGCGGCCTGGTGCGGCACCTGCGCCTCCTACCGCGCCGCCTTCGACGGCCTGGCCGCGCGCCACCCCGACAAGCACTTCATCTGGATCGATATCGAAGACCAGGCCGAGGTGGTGGGCGACCTCGATGTCGACAACTTCCCGACCCTGCTGATCCAGCGCCACGACATGGTGACTTTCTTCGGCACCATGCTGCCCGACCCGGCGCTGGCCGAACGGCTGATCCAGGCCCAGGTTGCGCAATCGGACGAGGAATTGGCGCTCCAGGCGCGCAGCAGCGACGAGCGGCGCCTGTGGCAGCAGCAATGCAATCTGCGCGCACTGCTGCGGCGCGCCTGAACCTGGCGCACCATGCGCTCGTTTGAGTCAAGTCAACAGCACCCGAAAACGGATCGCCGACGATGAGAGATCGTGGTTGAACGTTTTTTGGGAAGCGCAGATAATGGACATCATGGAAGCCCGTATCGTCAAACTTGAATTGGTGACAGAAAAGATCCTGGAACGTCTTGCGGCGGTGGAGCGCGACGTTGCGGTGATCCGGTCCAACTACGCCACCAAGGCGGACATAGCGGCGCTGCAAGTTTCGATAGCGGCACTGGAGACGAAAATGCTCAAGTGGTTTGTCGCCACTGCCATCACGCTGGCCGGAGTCGCCTTCGCCGCCGCGAAATGGATCCACTAGCCTGAATTTTGCATAAAAAAGGGCAAGAATGCCGTAAGTGATTGATAAAATGTGAGTTATCCATAAAACACAATTTCAACACGAACGCACCTTGCCCGGCATGAATTCTACCTCAGAGCAGCT
>NZ_WHJI01000099.1:0-4296 GCF_011682155.1 Massilia sp. CCM 8734 | reverse complement strand
CCGTCCTTGTCGTAGACCAAGACCTTGATCTGATTGTTATTGAGCAGGTCCGAGATCAGTTCGACGGAGGTGTAGCCTGGCGAGGCCCATTCCTCCTCCCGACCGCGGTCGTCGGCGCGGCCGTTGACGCTATAACTGTTGGTGATGGCAGAGAATGCGACGCGCGCGGCGTTGCCCGAGATATGCTCGACAAAGTCAGCGTAAACCGCCGGCGGCACCCAGGATGAGCCCAGCAGCGCGGTGACGTTCTCCGCCCCCCACGGTTCCGGCTGCACTTCCTGCAGGGCGATGATGTTGGCGGTCAGGTGCGCGGCCCGTGCGGCATTGAGCTTGCGCTTGACATGCCCGGTCAGGTAGTCGTTGCGCGATACCCATTCGTCCGTTTCCGGGTCCTTGAACAGCAGCGGCTTGTCGGCGGCCGCCAGGTCGGCCTCGATCTCGGTGGCGTTCTTCGCCATAAGCGAGGCAATGCGCTCGATGTCGACCCGGCCCGATTCGGCCATGTTGATGGCCACGGCGTCCGCCATCGTGTCGGCCGACGTCGGCGCCTCGTAGGGAACGATCACGCGCTTGAACAGGATCGGCGCCGGCTCGGCGGTCGACGGCCGCACCTTTTCACGGATGCGGGCGGCGCGCGCTGCGGAAATGGCGGGACGATAGCCGAATTCGAGCGCCTGCACCAGTGCGCCGTCGGGCATGTTCGACACCAGCGACGAGTTCGCCGGCTCGGAAATGAATCCGTGCGCCTTCACGAAGCCATCGTAGGCGGCTTTCAGCGCGCTGCGGTTTGCCTCGATCGCGGCCACTGGGGCGTTTTCTGCCTCCATCGACAGCTGTTCCTTGAGCAGGTCGCGCAGGTTCACCAGTTGCTTGAGGCGGTCGAATTTCGTTTGTCCCAGCAGCATCCCGGCCGGGATGTCCGCTTCCGACGCAAATACCTTGCGGTCGTAAATATTGAGCTTGGTTTGTTTGCCGTCCTTGATCAGCTTGGCCGGCTTGCCGTCGGCGCCCAGCTGGGCCTCGACCACATACCACTGGCCGGCGCTGTCCAGGTACAGGGCGTCGGACCATGGGGACGCCGGCGAGAGCGTGCGGCGCGACAGCTCGTATCCACCTTCCGGCGTTTCGCGCTCGATCACCTGCACAAGCGCGCCGGCTTCCAGCTTGATCGAGCCGTTTTCGTGGCCGGCCAAGGCGATGCGCAGGGCATCGCTCATGTCCTTGTGGCGAGCGATTGCGGCGTCCACGCCGCTTTGGGTCTGGACCATGACATCCTGGGGGAGGCGCGCTATCGCGTCGGCCAGGCGCTCGGCCAGGCTGTCCGGATCATCGAGGCGCACGGTGATGTCCTTGCCGAAGGCCATGGACCCGGAGCGCTCCAGTACGCCCATGATCATCTGCGGATTGCTGGCAAAATAGGTATTGACCGGCATCGCGTCGCCGCCAAGCGGATCGGCTACCGATGTGGTGCGGACCCAGTCGGGAACTTGCGCGGCCAGCGCCTGGCGAGCAAACTCGGCGTCCGGATTGCGGTCCGCTTTCTTCGCCGCTGCCTCGAACACCTGTTCCATGTTCGCTTCTTCTTCGGCGGACAAGCGCTGCAGGAAAACGATGTCCGTCACCACCGAAGTGCGCGCGTTTTCCTTGAATACCGTGTCCGGCAGGCGGATCGCCCCAAGCAGCTTCGCTTTTTTAGCCAGCATCGTGCGCGAGGACGAGTCGATCTTGTCGAGCAGGTAGCGCGACACGACCTGGACCTGCAGGCCGCCCGGCTTGACCGCGTCCAGGGCGGCAAGGAAGAACTGGTTGTGGATCGAATGACCGTTGATTTCCGGCTTGAACTGGAAGCGCAGGGATTGGTCGCCGAACGGCGGATTGCCGATCGACAGGTCAAACGAGCCGTCGGTGAGCGGCACGCTCTGGAAGCCGCTGTTGAGGACTGTTTCGGCCGGGTACAGCAGTGTCGCAATACGGGCGGTCAGGTTGTCGTACTCAACGCCGACAAATTTGGTTTGCCTGGCAACGTCGGCCGGCATGAGGCCGAGGAAGTTGCCAGCGCCCATGGACGACTCAAGCGCCAGGCCTCCCTTGAAGCCGAACCGGCACGCGGCCGCCCACATGCTGTCAACGACCGTCTTGGACGTGTAGTGCGAATCGAGGGTCGAGCGGCGCGCGAGCGCGTATTCTTTCGGCGTCAGCAGCTCGGCCAGCTCGGGGCCGCGCTTCTTCCATGCATCCTTGAACTCGCCCGATTCGGGCGCCGGGAACGCGTTGGCCAAGCCGCCCCAGCCCACATAGCGGGCGAGAATGCCCTGTTCCCGCGGCGTGGCGCGGCGGTTCTCGGCCTCGATTGCGCGCATGGTGCGGATCGCTGCCAGGTTGTCGTTGAATTTCTGGACTTCGCCGCCCTGGCCGAGACGCACGTCTTCGGTGATGCGGAAATTGACAGCGGGAATGTTCGGCGGCGCCGGCGCCGGCGCGACGTTTACCGGGGCGCTGGTTCCTGCATCCTGCTTTGATACTCGCGTTCCAGCTCGGCCAGCTCGAGCGCTTCCCAGTCGTCCGTCGGTGCCGGCTCCGGCGTCAGCAGGATATACAGGCTCAGGGCTTGTTCTTCCGCCTCGTGCTGCTGGAAGCCCTGCGTTTTCAGCTCCGCGATCAATCGGTGCGCCTGGATCGCGGCCGTCTGCGTGGCCTCGCTCCATTCGCCCAGCAGTTTCAGCTGTTCCATTTTCTGCGGAAGCCACAGTTCCCAGTGCTTGCGCGCCTTCGCGGCTAGTGTCGCTATGTCCATTTTTTGCTTTCTTGCTTGGGGTTGTCGTTAGTGTATCGGATTTCGGGCCAAGCGTAGCGGGCTTGACGCTGTTTGCCGGGCGCTCGGCCAGCTCGTGCGCCGTCAGGCCCGTGGGCATCCACATATTGTCGCCGCCGCCAAAAGAATCGCCAGGCTTCGTTACGCGCGCTATAACGCCGCTCGTTAACTGCTGGGACTGGGGACTGTCGGCCGACATGCGCGCGTGCTCGGGCGCGGTACCAGCGGGCGCGTCGAGGTCGGCTTTTTCCACCGGCGCCGCTTGCGCGCGCACCTCCATCTTGGCCTCATCGCCCCCGGAAGCGGGCACCATGGGATCCATTTGCGAGGTCGGCTCCGGCGTCGCCATAGGCGAAATTGCCCGCTCGGCGATCGCCTTTTCAATTTTCTTGGCACGCGGGCCGCCAGCGAACACTTTTTGCGCCTGCAGCAGCTGGTCATCGGTCATGTCCCGGGTCGTCATCCGGTTCAGCTCCTGCTTGCCCAACGGCGGCGCGGCCTTGCGTTCCTCCGGAGTATTGCCGTAGGTTTTTGGAAAATTCTTGCGCCACAGTTCTTCACCGGAAGCGATCCCGTCGACCTGGTCGGGCGTGGCGCCCAGCAGCTTGGCTTCCGCCTGCATGTCTTCCACGGCGCGGATGCCGCGGCGCGGCGCGCTTTCTGCGAATGGGCGCCTGGTCTTGCCGGATGCAAGCCAGTTCTTGAAGGCGGCCGTGTCCGTTTCGGTGATATGGCGGCCGCCTTTCCAGCCAGGGGCATAATTGGCGTCGTATCCGTCGCGCGCGTCATCCAGGGAGTCGAACCCGAACATGACCTTGTGCTCGTCGAACTTGCCCGATTCGGGATGGACTTGGTCCACGACGAACACCTTGTCGCTGTCGGGATTCGGCCCGATGAAGGCGTCGACGTGATCCTTGTCGGCGCCTACGGTGCTGCGGATATAGCCGTAGTGGTGCGCCATTCTGGTTTGCCACGCCTGGCCTTGGCCGTCCACGCCCGAGCGGATCGAGCCGGCCGGGTTCTCGATCGAGACGTCCAGGCCATGCAGCTTGACGCGGCCAAGCTTGTAGTTGCCAGCTTCCTTTTGCCCTTCGGTCGGCTGGGCCAGCGCGTTAAGCGGCGACGTCGCCGATTCATGGGCGGCGACGTCGAGCGCGGATTCGGCCACAGCCGGCGGCTCGTCGGCAACTCGTGCCTGCGCGTTCTCTACTGCTTCTTGCAATACAGCGGGCGTCGCCGCGACGGGTGCCGCTTCGCGCGCGAGGCGGGCCATTACTTTCTGATAGTAGGCTTTTTGTGCGGTGCTCAGCTTGAAAACTTTACTTGAGCCAGGTTTGTGCAGCATCGCGCCGTTGGGCGTTTTCAGGCGCATGCCTGCGGCGATCGCGTCGTCCACGGCACGCGTGTTCGGCGCGGCCGGCACCGGCACGGGCGCTACGCGCTCCGGAACGGCGTCGACCAGCTCGTTTGGCAGACTGGGAACT
>NZ_WHJI01000098.1:0-4876 GCF_011682155.1 Massilia sp. CCM 8734 | reverse complement strand
TGGACTGAAATGAAGGAATAGCCTTTGCCGAGGCCGTCAGGCTGGCCCGAATCTTTGAAAAAGTGCTCATCAAGGCGCCCGTTTCGGCTCGTTAGCGTCGCCTCACGACGTTTTGCAAGAGGCTCATAGGTATAGCTCCATCCGTCTAGGGAAATTGCTCCCCATTGATCATCAATTTCTTCGTCACTATAGTAAACCACCAAACGTTTTGGGCGGAGGGTTGAATCGTGGCCCTCGCGCTCCTCATCTTCAACCTCTTGATCTGAGTACAATCTGTCGAGAACGAAGCCATATGTAGTTCGGTCTTGTACAGCGCATCCGACAATATAATACTTATGAAATGTTCCGTAATATTCACGATTTGTAATACTCATGGCTTTTTCGTCCTTTTCTTCGGCGCAATTATTTCAGGTTCAGCCGGACGCGCTTTAACCGGGGATCCGGTGCCGGCGTTGGCATTAAGCATTTCTTTGTCGCAAGACCCATAATGTTGGTCGAGTTGCGCTTCTAAACATTTTCGATCGCAGTGGGCTGCCCCAGCTTTCTCTACCGCGTCAATTCCTTGTTTTTTTGCCTCGGTATAAGATATCAAATCCTTGTTTAAATTCTTTGCAGCTTGGCTACCTTTGTACGTTTTGATCGACTTGCTGAGCTCTTCGTGAGCCTTACCATGACTACCGTGCTTAAAACCATTTTTGGTTCCTTCAAGGCAAATAGTCGGAGCTTCATCGTAATTATATGCTGAACATTTTACGTTTTCCATCATCGCATCGGGAATAATGTGATGACCCGTTTGCCCGGGGCAACATCCGTTTCCATGTCGCGCTTGTGCTGTCGCTTTGTTCTGGTCAGTTGCGCCTGGAACACGTACGCCGTCCGGCGAAGTAAGCTTATATGGAATGAGAAGGCACTTACGTGCACGCATGCAGCTATTTATCTGTGCCATTAACGACATAGCGTCCGCTTGCGCCTTATGGGGCTTCGTCTTATACTCCGCCATGATTTTGTCGGCTTCTTCCCCTATGTCCTTTATTCGCACCATGGCGTCATAAGCAGCTTTACCCTTTGGGCCTGGGAGTACTGCTAATTGGCTCGCTGTATAAATAATATCAGCCACAGTCAAGCTTGCCATGAGAATCGGCATGAAGATGGTTTCGCAGAAAACAGCTCCTGCGGCAATCTTAATTCCTGTCTTTATCAAAAATTTCTGTATCAGATCTTCAGCCGCAGCCTTTGCAGCTTCGAGCGCTAACCCTTTTAAAGTGTCTAAGGCGCTGAATAACATGCTTAGGCGATTATTCTTTATCTCCTCAAACATTTTGTTAATTTCGTCTTTGATAGTCTCCCCATCGGGCTTGTCATGCGGTGTGACCCATGCTCCAGTACAGCCGTCGTCCATCCATGCAGTGCCATCGAAAGCTGTTTTGCTATTAATATCCTTTACATATCCTGTACTCTTTTTACCTATTGCATCGATAGTTTTTGCCGCCTCTGCAAGTTTTCCGTTTAATCCCCTCGTTTTTGATTTCTTAGAATTGCTCTTTTTCTTATCTTTTGATTCTTTTTCGTCGTCGTCATGCTCGGGAGTACATTCTTTCACCACTGCTGCGCGATCTTTCACGCATACCTTTTTGTTGAATGTATCTAAATAGACCGTACTTATCGTATTCGGGCTAGTGGCTGGAGTAGCTTTGCTATCATTTTTTTTATCATCAGCCTTTGTTTTCTCCTGTTCTGCCGTGTTTTTATTTTTATTTGTGCTGTTTTTTTCAGTGCCCGCAGTTTTACCTCGCGTTTTTTTTATGCCCGGAATATTTACCATTTTTTATCCGTGATTGTGGGTCATTGGATCGCAATGCCGGCATACGTTAAGTCCTTCAACTTTCACGTCTGGAGACCATGCTGTAAAGTAGGCTTTACCCTTAATTGTGTGAGTAGCAAACCCCATACCCAAATTCCGAGTGGCAGGTTCATTTCCGACACTGTTCGCTAAGTAAGATACATCTCTCAAAGCAATCGATGTTCCGCAAATAAATACTGTGGTTGATCCATTCGTCAAATCTTTGGCTGATGCAGTGTTTGTATAAGGTATTAAGAGTGGACCTGCCGGTGGGGCTGGCGGACTCCAACATAGATCAGGCCCAATTGTTGATTTTCCATCAGCAGCCTTTGAGCACACTTCATTGTCATTCGCATAGACATGGGTCTCCATATTAAACATCTCCGTGGTTTTGCACGACAACAGCACATCGAGCACCGTTATCGTTTGAAAGGTGAATGAGCCCCGTGGTACCGGCAGAATATGTTGAATGCTGCATGCCACGAGATAGCCACGCCAAGATGGCAGGGCCGGTTGCGCACCCAACTTCACCAATTTTATCCGCCAATGTCAGATGACTAAGTTTATGACTGCCGCACATCACCCTCGTTATCGCGTTAGCGGCATCGTTTGCATAAAATTGCTCACCATTCTGATCGCTGCTACGGAAGTCCAGATCTTCCGGGGATATTTTTGCTTGTTTGCACGCTGCGCGTATTGCGTTTGTTAATCCTATTCCTCGGCTGGGTACACTTCCGTCCCAGCGGCCAGTCTCGTGACCGATTCCGATGCCTTTTATGTGTAAGCCTCTTTCGTCCGAACTGCCCAAACGTAGTAACAATGCAACTGCGGCCTCCCCGGGTAAAAAGCCGTCGCTGTTTCCTGGTACGAATAGCCGGGACTGTTCGAGGTAGAAGTTAATTTCAACATTGTTTAAGTAGCTGTCCGCTGCAATCAGTAAGACTTGTTTCACTTGGCGACTAGCTAACTCATCCGCCACCATTAATAATGCTTGAGCCAGGCCAGCACGACCTTCCAATAGTACCCGAATGCGATAAGGGATGTCTAAACCATCGGTTTCTGGGTGAGGCGAAATTTCTTTTCGTAAATGCAGCATTGCAGACTGAGCCAAATCTTCAAAATTCTTCTTATCCGAGGTTATTCGCTCATTATCTGGCACAAGCACGATCAACGCAGTACACAGTGGATCAAACAGTAAATGAGCGTCCGTCGTGTTTTGTGCACAATCCCGTAAGGCATAATCAATCCAACTTCGGATGCGTTGAGGTCCATAACTCTCGTCAGGTAGCATCGCTATGTTTAGCGGAACTGTAGGCGCGCTGTAAAACATACTCTCTTGAAAATGATCCATATTTGCACGGATTGCACAGACAGCGGCATCTAGATGGTAGCCTAACGCGCAGCATAGGCCAGCTGCTGATACGACAATACTGTTATTATCTGTCATTTCACCGGTTGCGGAATCGCGTGTCATGTCATCATTCTCCACTATGTTACGTGCCACTGCAGTTAGCACAGTTTGAAAGACCTAACGATTTTGTGTGCCACCACTGGGCGCTCACGGGTCCAACAGCTATTGTGTCAAATTCTTGTATGCGACGTTTGAATGGAATGCTGACACGCCAGACTACGCTAAAGCGTTTCTCGTCAGGTTCGAAATAAAGTGTATCGACTACTGCCACCGGCTCGGCAGTCGTGTAATCGCTTCTTAATACACGTATGTTTAAATTGTTAAGCTTGGGTAGTTTGAACCTGACATCCGGTCGGTTTGGCATCATATTGCGAAGAATAATCTGTTCTTTACCAATTGGATATTCCATTTGTTGATCCTCCGGAGCGCATTGATTAAATTGCTCATCGAAGTCTTCCGGCAAAAATGGGAATTCGTCGCGCTGCCAAGTTTCATCGTAAGTGCCTGTATAGGTTGGGCGCGGTTGCCAATGTCGAGCGACGGCCGAAAATGCGACCGGCTTTTGTTTTCCACTTGGCTTACGAACTGGATCGTCGAGAGCTTCTAGATTTGGTACTGGTTGGCCATCGATATCGTCGTCGGCGCATGTCCCAAACCAGCCGATGCCTGCTGGATTCTCTAATCGCGCTTCTGTGAGCGTTGAGGCATTTTTCCCCCAGCCTTTCTTATATTTTCGAGTGCCGCCGAACGCCTTTCCGAAGTGCAGTGGCATTTGCATGAAAGGTTGCGCTTCGGAAATTGAAATTAAACCCAGACGTTTTCGCCAACGCCGTTCTCCATGAACCTTAATGCCCTTTCGCAGGGAACCGACCTGCCAGACTACATTCAGTTCTTGCGCTGGGGCGCCTTGAGGAGCATGCGCGTTGGCATTGAAGAGAACATCGCAACGAGGCTTGAATCGCACTATATCTGATCCATATAGCATGGCGCTTTCGCCCGGATCGCCTACGAAAACATCAGCTTTCTCAATGGGTTGTGGCGGCAGCGGACGGGGGCGCTCCCCGGAACATGGAATTTGCCATGTTGCTTTTGTTACGATGACGAGGTGGGCGCGCCCAGTTACGTCGACTGCCGAGCTAATGTCCACCACAAGATGTTTCGAACCTACAATGACTTCCATAAAGACACCTGAACCTAATTGATATTGACCGAGCCGCCCAAGATGCGCTGTGTCGCACTGGCGTGGCTGGTGATGTACGTGCCGCGTAGCTGAATGCGGCCATCTGCGCTAAGGATCAACGCCGCTTCGCCGCAGCGCAGTTCGATCTCACGCTCGGCGGTGAGTACCACGCGATCGCCGTCGAGGAGCGCGTCGGTAGAGGCGGGTGCGGGCGGCACCGGCGCCGCCAGCATCACGCCCAGGATAATCGGTTGCATCGGATCGCCACCCTCGAATCCCAATGCCAAGGACTGACCGATATTGCTCGGATCGAGCGGACTGATGCTGCGGGCGCGGATGCGGCTCAGGCCGAACGTGGCGATGCTGACCAAGGCGCCGCCGTCGGCGCCGATACCATCGAAGGTACCCACGGCAATGCCGTCTGCGCGTGCGGGCCGCTGCGGCG
>NZ_WHJI01000097.1:0-5137 GCF_011682155.1 Massilia sp. CCM 8734 | reverse complement strand
CAGAGCGGGTCGGGTAGCATTCATGGTGTGGGCGTTTTGATTAAGCGTCAGAAACTAAATCATGCCAGAAATGGGCGCCCACTCCCACCTTTTCGCTTGCGCTGCCAAGCAATTTTCATCCGTTCCGTTAGTTTTGCAAGAGGCTCAAACGGGCGGCCACGCTGCTTTTTCATGCCGCCCCGCAGAAATTCACTACCGGCGCGAGCGTGAAGATTGGTTTCTTTCGCTCAGACTCTGATTTGCTTTACCAGGATGTGATCGAGGGTGATCTCTTTGCCCAGGTGGCAAAAACACTCGACCTTTTGTTGACAAAGTACCTGCGCACCGGTATGGCTTATCAAGGCGCACAACGACTGGAACGCTTGCCTGTGCCCGAAGCGGCGTTGCGTGAAGCTGTCATCAACGCGATTGCTCACAAAGACTATGGAGCGTCGATTCCGATTCAGATCAGCGTCTATGATCACAAGCTACTGATCTGGAACGCAGGCCAGCTACCGCTACACTGGTCGCTGACGCGTCTGTTGGACAAGCATCCGTCGCAACCCGCCAACCCCGATATTGCCAAAACGTTGTTCCTGGCTGGACTGATCGAATCATGGGGACGAGGCATTGATCTGATTCGACGTGCATGTATTGAAAATGACTATTCCGCGCCGCGCTTCGAGTGCGATAGCAGCGGTTTCCTGGTCGAGTTCTCGTTCCCCGCAGTGCTTGAAGTAGGAAAAACTTCGGTAAAAACTTCGGTAAAAACTTCGGTAAAAACGCCGGTAGCAATCCTCCGTTGCCTTGCGGCGAACCCAACTATGACGTTGGTCGACGTGGCTGCAAAGATCGGTAAGACGCCTCGAGCAATCGAGCTGGCCTGCGCCAAATTGGTCAAGGAGGGCAAATTGATATTCGTCGGCCCCAAGAAGGGCGGCCACTGGGAAGTCCTGGAGAAAACGCGATGAGTACCGTCGGGCCGACATCAAACACCACGCAGTTTGCATCGACGCCGCGTTTCAGCAGGCTGGACGCCACGCCCGGCGACGCAGGCGCGAAGACGACACGCTTGCGCAGTTGCAGCGCCAGTACGCGCGTCACCCAGATACAGCATTGGCCCATCGCTTCGCTTAGGTGGACGCGTTTTGCTAGGGATGCTCTCAGTTCAGCGCCACCTGCTCCGGCATCGCCGACGAATGGTGCTTGAGAATCAGCCACTCCTTCCCCAGCTTCTTGTACACGAAGGTATACCGCGCCTGCACCTTGGCCGGCTTGCCATCCTTGACGATGTCAAACGTGTACACGCCGCTGTCGACCGCGCTATCCTTGCTCAACATCTGGATATGCCGCGAATTGATCGTCCCGTGCGGCTTCAGTTCCAGAAAATGCACGAAATAATCCTCGATTTCCGCCGGCGTGGTCCGCACCTGGTTCGACACGGTCGGCTGCAATACCGCCTTCGGGTGGTACAGCTTGACCACGTCGGCCGGCTTGCCGGTACCCAGCGCGGCGTTCCAGCGGTCGAACAGGCCGGCGATCTCGCGCTCCTGCTTCGTGGCGGGCGCGACGGCCTCGTTGCCGTACACCCGCGGCGGCTCCTTGGCATACGCGACGCTGCATACGAAGAGGGAAGCGGCAAGGATCAATTTGTTCATGAAGTTCTCCTGTTAAATCAAAGTGGATCGCGCATTGTTTGCTGCGACAGGCACACTATCGCCCGCCGCCAGCGCCTTGCCGTCCGCCGCCAGGCCTAGTCGGAACTCTGCCGTTCGGCATATACTGCGCGTATGCCCCGCACCTCTTCTCCTTCCGCCCACACCCTGCGCGAGCACTATCGCGAACAGCAAGCCAACACCGCCCGCCTGCGCCTTCTGCACGAGGCCGGCCAGGCGCTCGCCGCGCGCGAGGCCGCCACAGCGCTCGATGCGATGCTCGGCTTCGCCCTGGCGTTTTGCGCCTTCGACTGCGGCAGCGTACTGGCCGACGACAATGGCGCGCTGCGCGTGCAGGCCGCGCGCGGCGAGGTACTACCGGCGGGCATGCGCTTTCCCGCGCAGGGTTCCCTGGCGGCCGGCTTCAAGGAGGAAGCGGGCGTGTTGGTCCGGCGCAACTGCATCAGCCGCATGCTGCTGCCGGCCGGGGCGATGGCCGGCGTCGAGCTGCTGTTCCCCCTGCGCTCGGCCGGGCGCGTGCTGGGCGTGCTGCAACTGGCCAGCCGCCGCCCGCTGCCGGTGCCCGGCGAGGCCGACCTGGCCGCCTTGTCCACCCTGGCCAGCATGCTGGCCTCGGCCTTGCCGCAGGGCGCCGCGCGAGCGCCGGCGCCGGCCGCGCAATCGGCCAGGCTGCTCACGCCGCTCACGCCGCGCGAGCGCGAGGTGCTGGGCCTGCTGCCGCAGGGACTGACCAATGCCGACATCGCCTTGCGCCTCGGCATCGCATCCGGCACGGTAAAAGTGCATGTGGAGCGCATCATCCATAAATTCGGCCTGGCCGATCGCACCCAGGTCGCCGCCCGCGCGGTCGAACTCGGCTTCGGCCATTCCGGCGCGGCCAGCTGATGCGTGCGCTGGCGGGCTGGTCGCAGTGGTGGTCGAACCGCTCCCTGCGCGTCAAGGGGCTGGTGCTGATCGCCGTGCCGCTGGTGATCTTGCTCGGCGCGCTCGCCTCCGGCTACCTGATGGGGGCCGAAAGCCGGCGCGCCCAGCAGGGCGTGCAGCGCACCTTGCAGATCCAGCACGACATCCAGGAAGTCCATACTTTGCTGGCCGAGGCCGCCACCGGCGTGCGCGGCTACCTGTTGACGGGGCGGGCGAATTTCCTGGAGCGCTACCGGATCGCCGAAACCGAGTTGCCGCGCACCCTGCGCCGCTTGCGCGGCCAGATTCGCGATCCGCAGCAGCGCGCCTTGCTCGACCAGGTCGCCGCGTTGGCCGCCAGGAAAAGCGAGGGCTTGAGCGAACTGGTTGCCCTCGGCAACACCACGCCGCCGGCCACGCTGGTGCCGATCCTGGTATCGAACAAAGTGGTGCTCGACGAGCTGCGTGCCCACATCGACGCCATGCTGGCGCGCGAAGACGTGCTGCGGCGCGAGAGCGAACGCTTCGCCGACCAGGTCTACACCCGCACCATGGTGGCCACCGGCGTGGCCAGCGCGGCCGGGGTGCTGGGCGCGCTCCTGGTGGTGCTGCTGTTTTCAACCGGTATCGGGCGTCGCGTGCGCGACCTGGCCGATAACGCCGAGCGGCTGGCGCGCGGCGCGCCGCTGGCGCCGATCGCGCCCGCCACCGATGAACTGGGCCAGTTGGCGGCGCGCATGGAGCATGCCAGCATGCTGCTGGCCGCCCGCAGCGCCGACGCCGGGCAAGCCTATCGCGAAGCCGAACGCGCCAGCAAGGCCAAGACCGAATTCCTGTCGCGCACCAGCCATGAACTGCGCACGCCGCTCAACGCCATCCTCGGCTTTGCCCAGTTACTTGAGCGCGACCTCAACACGCCCGCCGAGCGCGAGCATGTCGGCCATATCCTGAAAGGCGGCCGTCACTTGCTGGCCCTGATTAACGAAGTGCTCGATATCGCCCGCATCGAAACCGGCCATCTCGACCTCGATCTTGCGCCGGTCGAGGTGGACAGCCTGCTGCGCGAAGCGCTGGCGCTGATCGCCCCGCTGGCCGGCGAGCGCGGCGTGACCCTGGCCACGCCGGCGCCATCGCCCGGGGTGCACGTGCTGGCCGACCGCAAGCGCTTGCTGCAGGTGATGCTTAACCTGCTGTCGAACGCGGTCAAGTACAACCACCCGAACGGGACTGTATCGCTGCTGGTCGAGGCCGACGCCGGCCGTGTGCGTATCGGCGTGCGCGATAACGGCCCCGGCATCGATCCGTCCTTGCAAGCGCGCCTGTTCACCCCGTTCGACCGGCTGGGCGCCGAACACCGTCCCGGCGAGGGTACCGGCCTGGGGCTGGCGGTATCGCTGCAGATGGTGCGCGCCATGGATGGCGACATCCGGATGGAAAGCGCGCTGGGGCAGGGCAGCACGTTCCGGGTCGAGCTGCCGCTGAGCGCCACGGCGGGCGCGGTGCGTGCGGCGCGCCCGGCGGGCATGGCGCCAGCGCCGTCGCAACGCGCCTGTACCGTGCTGTATATCGAGGATCAGTCCTCCAACCTGGCGCTGGTCGAGATCCTGTTGGCGCGTCGCCCCAACATTACCTTGCTCAGCGCATCGAGCGGCAGCGCCGGCCTGCAATTGGCGCAAGGGCATGCCCCCGACCTGGTCTTGCTGGACCTGCACCTTCCCGACGTATCCGGACTGGACTTGCTGGCGCAGTTGCGCGCCACGGCCGGCTTGCGCCAGACGCCGGTGGTGATGGTCAGCGCCGACGCCTTGCCCGCGACCATTGCCGGCGCAAGGGCCGCCGGCGCCGCCGACTACCTGACCAAGCCGCTCGACGTGAGCCTGTTTTTTGCTACTTTGGACCGATTGCTGCCATGAATATTTCCGACCTGCTTGCCATGCGCCTCCTGATTGTCGACGACAAGATGGAAAACGTCAAAATCCTGGAAGACATGCTGGCGGGCGAAGGGTTTCGCAATGTCGTCAGCAGCACCGATCCGCGCCGCACGCTCGATCTGGTGTCGGCGTTCGATCCCGACCTGGTCCTGCTCGACCTGATGATGCCGGACCTGGACGGTTATGCGGTGCTGGAGCAACTGGCGCGCCGCACGCCACCCGGCGAGTTTCGTCCGATCATGGTCATCAGCGCTGACGTGACCCAGGAAGCCAGGCGGCGCGCGCTGTCGCTGGGAGCCAAGGATTTCCTGACCAAGCCGTTCGACCTGATCGAAGCCATGCTGCGCATCTGTAATCTGCTGGAAACGAGCCTGCTGTACAAACGGCTGCAGGCGCTCACCGCCCCCGAGCCGCCGTTGCAGCGCTGGCACCCCAGGGCGGACGACTGAGGCGCGCGGGCAGCGGACACTGCTTCGGCCCGAATCGATTAACCTTTTATGTCAAGGACCAGCATCGACTCGACTAGCCTGAATTTTGCATAAAAAAGGGCAAGAATGCCGTAAGTGATTGATAAAATGTGAGTTATCCATAAAACACAATTTCAACACGAACGCACCTTGCCCGGCATGAATTCTACCTCAGAGCAGC
>NZ_WHJI01000096.1:0-5454 GCF_011682155.1 Massilia sp. CCM 8734 | reverse complement strand
TCAGTATCGATTTAACCGGCGCTTCGATTTGTCGACCATCTTGACGCGCCTCTTGTACGCTGCTGTCGCCACGGGCAACCGAACCGAAGCGTGGTGTCGGTTAGCTGAAGATCAGCGCTAATCACCTTAATTAATGCGAATCCTAACATGGCGCAGATGGCTGGTTGTGCGTGAATGAAATATTTGAGCGAATCGGTTCTTAATATCGCTTTTCCAGCTGGCAATGTTGTAAAGTATCACTAAGAATTTTTGTGCACAGACGCGTTGCTACCTTGGAGAACTAAATGCAAATCCAGCATGTCGAAGTTGGAAATTTTCGGAAACTTCAGGCTGTACGTATAGATTTTGCCGAGGAAACTACCGTGTTTGTCGGCGCTAATAACAGTGGTAAGACGGCGGCAATGGTTGCGTTGCGGCGATTTTTGGTGGATCGAGGGGATTTCTCGATCAACGACTTTACTCTTACGCACTGGCTCAAGATCGATAGCGCTGGCGTTGAATGGGAAAACGCGAAGGCTGAAGATAAGCCAGAGATTTTTGACTGGGGTGGAGTAGTTCCTTTCATTGATGTGTGGCTCAATGTACCAATGCATGAGCTGCACTACGTGCAAAAGTTGTTGCCTTCCCTCGACTGGAATGGCGAGAGTATCGGAGTCAGGTTGCGCTTCGAGCCGAAAGAGGCTTCAGCGCTTCGGCAAGACTATCTAATTGCAAAAAACGCAGCAGCAGCGGTGATGTCGCAAGCGAACGACGCATTAACGTCCGAGCCCACGACCGGAGGCGACCTCACCAGCGCCGATTCGGTTGCAGCAGCGCCAGGTGTTTCCCCGTTCACACTTTGGCCTCGTTCATTAGTCGATTTCTTGTCAAGACGAATGCGGTCCTCGTTTGAAGTGCGCGCTTACCTACTAGACCCAGCTAAACTCGTCATCCCGAAGAATGGCATCGCGGCTCCGCAAGACCTACCTGTCGGCAGCGTTCCTGTAGAGGGAGATCCATTTCGTGGCCTCATTCGAATTGATGAGATTAGTGCGCAACGGGGATTTGGATTTTCGTCGTTGGGCAGATCACGCAGCGATCCCGTGGTAGATGAATTGGACGATAAGGGTGGAAGTAGGAAACTTTCCAGCCAACTACGGGCGTACTACACCCAACATCTTGACCCTTTCGATACACCAGAGCCGAAGGATATTCAGGCGCTGCAAGCGTTGCATAATGCCCAAACCGCATTTGGAGCGCGACTTGCGGACAGCTTTGCAGCGGCCCTCAAAGAGTTGGATGAACTTGGCTATCCCGGGGTTACTGATCCGAAACTTACCTTGGCTACCAATGTCAGGCCTATCGACAGTTTGAATCATAATTCCGCTGTGCAGTATGAAATCCCAACTAACTTGGCAGGTGCAGCAAAGGCACACAAACTTCCTGAAGAATCCAATGGACTTGGATATCAGAACTTAGTATCGATCGTCTTCGCGTTGATGAGTTTTCGGGATAAATGGATGATGGTTGGAAAGGCGAGTTTTGCTACGTCGCCGGACGATAATCATGTGCCACCGCTTCATCTAGTATTGATCGAAGAACCAGAGGCGCATTTACATGCGCAAGTCCAACAGGTCTTTATCAAGCAAGCATATGATGTGCTTCGTAAGCACGACAAGCTAAAGGGATCGAAAGACCTTAGAACACAGCTGGTCGTTAGCACTCACTCGAGCCATCTCGCACATGCGGCTGATTTCGCATCATTGAGATACTTTAGGAGGCTACCAGCACTGTCAGTGGTCGGCGCAGTGCCTGTTTCTTCAGTCGTGAATTTGTCCGAGGTTTTTGGCGGAGAGGGCCCAACTGAACGCTTTGTAAAGCGCTACTTAAAGGCGACGCACTGTGATCTCTTTTTTGCTGATGGCGCCATTTTAGTGGAAGGGCCCGCCGAGCGAATTTTGGTACCGCACCTAATTGATTCACGCGAAGAGTACGCCTATCTCCGGCGCTGCTACGTTACGTGGCTGGAAATCGGCGGTAGCCACGCGCACCGGCTAAGGCCTCTCATTGAACACCTCGGTCTAAATACTCTGATTATTACAGACATAGACGCTAAGGACTCTGCGACCGGCAAGAATGCTGCGCCGAAGCGTGCAACTGGGCAGGAGACCCGAAATGAAACGATCAAGACGTGGGTGCCGAAGCAGGATTCTCTAGATGCGGCTCTTGACGCGAAGGCCGACGAACTTGCAATTAATGATCCGTCAGGATACTCCATTCGAGTAGCCTATCAGCAGCCGCTTACCGTTACTTTCAAAAGTCCTATAGCTGCGGAAGCGTTAGCTTATACGTTTGAAGATGCGCTTCTTTACCAAAATATCGAACTCTTCAAAAAACTTCCTGGCGGCGGGCTCATTTCAGACTTCCGTACTGCGCTCGATAGTTCAACGGACCTAGCGCAACTTGCTCAGTCTGCCCGCTCCGCGCTGAAGGATGGCAGCAAAGCACAATTCTCTCTTGACCTATTGCTCAGTGAGGAAATCAAGGAGTTGAAAATGCCTGAATACATTCATACAGGACTGCTATGGCTCGCAATTCAGCTTAAGCGGAAAGAAGATATGGTGACCGGCAAGCCGCTAGAGGCTGCAGAATGAGTGCCGTCAATGAGGATCAAGGGGTCGACATAGATGCGCCAGCCGACGCTGAGATAACTAATTGCTTGAATTTGGCTTCATTGCGAAGTTTTTTCTTGTTCGCCGGGGCTGGATCAGGGAAAACGAGGTCGCTAGTAAATGCCCTCGTTCACGTGCAAAAAAACTTTGGCGATACCCTAAGAATGCGGGGGCAACGCGTGGGCGTTATCACCTTTACGAATGCCGCCAGTGACGAGATCAAGCGCCGGTTAAATTTTGATCCGCTGATCGATGTCAGCACGATCCATAGCTTCGCTTGGTCACTCATTGATGGACTCAACAATGATATTCGAGAGTGGTTGCGAGTTGAACTTGCCGATGACATCGTTCAACTGAATGTGGATGAAGCAAAAGGCCGGCAGGGTACAAAAGCTTCAGTCACTCGTCTGGGCAAGATCGTATCCAAGACAAAGCGCCTGGGGAATCTCAATAACATAACACGTTTCGTTTACAGCCCGACAGGCGACAATCATGGTCGAGATGCCTTGAACCACTCGGAGGTACTTCAACTAACTTCGCACTTCCTGAATTGCAAGCCAACGATGCAGAGCATTCTCGTGGGGCGCTACCCAATCCTGCTGATTGACGAAAGTCAGGATACTAATAAGCATCTGATCGATGCATTGTTTGCAGTTCAGAAAGAACAGAAGCAGCGGTTCGCTCTCGGTTTACTTGGCGATATGATGCAACGGATTTATAACGATGGCAAAGAGGGGTTGGGCAGGGATTTGCCGGCTGATTGGGCTACGCCTGGAAAAAAATTGAATCACCGTTGTCCCAAGCGTGTCGTCACACTGATTAATAAGGTGAGGAGCACGGCAGACACCCAGCAACAGCAGTCGCGAATTGATGCTGTTGAAGGAACCGTCCGTTTTTTTATCTTGCCCAGCGATACGCCGGAGAAATCTAAAGTCGAGCAAGCCATTGCCAATCATATGGCTGAGCTAACGGAGGACCAATCCTGGAGGGAGCAGAAGTCCTACAAGAGTCTTACATTAGAACATCGAATGGCAGCTTCTCGAATGGGCTTCTTGGACATGTTTGCGCCGCTCTACAGCGTCGAGAGTTGGCGTACTAGCTTCCTGGACGGAAAGCTCCCAATATCTCGGTTCTTCACTGAGGAGGTGCTACCACTTGTGACCGCGAAAGCAGCAGGAGATAACTTCACCGTGACCCGTCTCATGAAGGCCTGCTCGCCGCTCCTAACTCCAGACGCACTTCGCAATGCGGGCGATACAAAAGCGCACTTGAAGAATGTGTCGATGGCCATGGACACGCTCATGAAATTGTGGGATGCAGGGGGCAATCCATCTCTACTTGATGTTCTTCGCTGCATCGAAGCGCACAACCTTCTTGACGTCCCGGAAGTATTGAAGGCACATGCCTTAATGTCGCAGGCGCCTTCTGAGCGGGACGTTGAGGAAGAAGTTATGCTCGATTCCTCTGAGGATGAGCGCGACGTTGCAGTCACAGCTTTCCTGGCCGCCCCCTTCACCCAAGTCGAGCCATTCGCTACCTATATGTCTGGCGTGGCACATTTTGATACACATCAGGGCGTTAAGGGGTTGGAATTTGAACGCGTTATGGTAATCATGGACGATGAAGAGGCGCGGGGATTTAGCTTCAAATACGGAGACTTGTTTGGAGGAAAATCGACCGGCGATAAGACTGTGGAGAGTACGCGGAGATTGTTCTACGTAACGTGTAGTCGAGCTTGCAAGAGCTTGGCGTTGGTTGCTTACTCAACGGCTCCACAGCGGATTTATGACTTCGTAATAGCCGAGGGTTGGTTCGCGCCGGACGAGATCGTTCAAAAGGTTTGATGTAGTTGAAGCGAAATCGTCGTTCAAATAGCCGTGCCGGACGCAGCCCGTTGGTTCAGTAGGGCAGTCGCTAAACAGTCCTGCGCGCCGTCCCTATGCGGGCCTTGCGTGTTCGAGTTGCAGAACCGTTTGGGGTAGCGACAGCAAGCCGATGCATGCGGGATAGCCGTGCTCGGATGGCAGTCTTAAGTCATCAGGCGAGTCTCACGTCAGGCGCAGCGGTAAGCGGGCGTTGCACGAATTGACATTGCATCATCATATGTTTTACCGTATGCTATGTTTAAACATATGATTAAATTGGCTTATGATTTCCTTTGACCAAGAAGGCAGACTTTCGATCATGCTGACCCTTCTCACCTGGGAAGGTCGGCTCAACAATGCGCGTCTGCGCGCGCTCTTCGGCCTCAGTTCGATACGGGCGAGCGAATGGATCCGCGACTTTCGCGAACTTCATCCGCTATGGATGAGCTGGGAATCAAAGAGCAGGAGCCACATTGCGACCCCGGCTTTTTTTCGGGCGAAGTCGTCGATACATGTCGCTGACAGTATTTCGCGGTACGTTGTCCTGGTTGGGTTACCAGTGGCTAAACAAAACGTCGTTGGAGAGGACATTCTTTGGGCGGCCTATCCTGACCTGTACACGCCGCGTCCGCAATTTTTTTCTACGCTGCTGTTAGCCGTTCAAATGGGGCGCGCAGTTGACATCGAGTATCGATCGCTGACAACCCCTCGGCCGCACCGGAGAACAATCTCGCCGCATAGCCTGGTACGCGTTGGCAGGCGCTGGCATACCCGTGCGTACTGCCATTTGAAAGGGGAGTTCCGGGACTTCAGAGCCTCTTGCAAAACGTCGTGAGGCGACGCTAACGAGCCGAAACGGGCGCCTTGATGAGCACTTTTTCAAAGATTCGGGCCAGCCTGACGGCCTCGGCAAAGGCTATTCCTTCATTTCAGTCCAT
>NZ_WHJI01000095.1:0-5782 GCF_011682155.1 Massilia sp. CCM 8734 | reverse complement strand
CATCTTTCGATGCGCCGTGTTTCTTTTTTGTGAACATTTGATAATTTAAGTATTCAACATCGCTTACGCTTTGTTGGCACCTTCATCAAACGCCCACACTTATCGACTGTTAATTGTTAAAGAACTTGTTCTGTACTACCTTCTGCCGTTTGCTACGAAGCGTTGTGTTCGTTGCAGCAGAGAGGTGAGATTATGCAGCGTTTCGCGTTTCTCGTCAACCTCTTTTTTACTACCGCGCCTCCTTGGAGACGGCCCTGACAGAGTGCTAACTACTTGATTTCGTTAACCCTTTCTGTGGGGAGGCGAACTATAGCAAAGCCTCCCCGGAGTAGCAAGGCCTATTCCGATAACGTGGTCACGGAATAGCGTGGGTCGTCGCGGATGCTGTGCTGGGTAAACGGCAGCAGCGGCCAGCTCTTCTGCGAATACAGGGACAACTGATCGACATGGTAGGGCGACGCCGGATCGACCGACTGCCCATACAGCAGCATCGCCTGCGCGACCGGCCCCGCTTCGTCAAACGTCACCGTCTGCACATAGCTCGTTCCCCATGCAATCTGGTGATACCCGTCTGCCTGCAGCGCTGTCTCCATATGAATCGAGTTGTAGGAGCCATCGATATCGCCAATCGCTCCGTGCAGCGCCACCCGCATGCCATTGCGCGTATCGCTCTGGTAGTCGCCCAGGCGACCATCCAGCGGTACATTCAGCGCCTGCATCTGCCGTGCCGCGTCCTTCAACGCCGACAGCATGGCGGGCCCTGCGGCCGGAGCCAGTCCGCGCGGCGTATTCACTGGATCGGCCGCGTCCAGCGCCACAGCCCATTTGTCCGGAATAAGCGATGCCCGGTTCCAGAACTCGCGAAACAGCACCGCGCCGCGACTATCGAGATTGGCGTGCCTGTCCCATGCGCCCAATACCCGGCACGCTTGCGCCACCAGCACATCGGCGGACGCGCCGCACAGGGGCAGGAATTCCGGGAGCATCAATTCGGCCGCATACACGCGATTGGCAAACGCCAGCTCCTGCACGTCGCTCATGTGCAGGCGCGGCTTATTGGCCAGGACATCCTCGAGCTGCCTGAATCCGATCCGCGTGCGCAGCATCTGGGGCACCCCGGTCGCTCCGTACAGTGGCGAATAGCCCAACGGCGCCGGCCCTGTCAATAAGGCGCGCGGATTCGACAGCCAGTAACTGTCGTTCGAATTACCGACATAATCGCTGCGCATCATCCACGGCGCATCGACAGGCGAATGGACGCCCGCCGGTGCGCGCGCGTCGCTTCCCCAAGCGCACGCGCTGCGCGAGCCGTCGAACATCAGCAGCTGCGGCAGCACAAGGCAATCGGGCGCGAATTTGTCGGCGCCGACCTTGGGCACCACGCTGGCATCGGCATACAGCGCATTGCCATCGCGGTCGGCGGCCATGGTATTCACCCAGGGCAGTCCCACGATCTTGTCGAGCGACGCCTTGATCTCATTCACATTGCCGGCACTGCCCAATCCGATCCATTGTTCGATCAGGCGCGTATTGTGGCGATTGGCGTCGCCCAGCACGTGCACCGCCTGCGCCGACCAGGTAATGCCGGCGTCCGGCTTGACCAGCACCACGCCTTGCCTGGTGAAATAGAAGGTCTTGCTGCGCCTGGTCATACTGCCATCCGGCCGCAGGCTGTCGACGCTGACCGTTTTGGACGTCATTTTGGCGGGCACGCCATCATACAAATACGTCGTGCCACTCGGATCGCGCGTATCGAGCGCCAGCCTGAAGGTCGTGAAGTGCACCGCGCGGGTAACGGTATGCGTCCACGCCACATCCTTGTTAAAGCCGATGACGATCATCGGTATGCCACCCAGGATGACGCCCATGGCATCGTATCGCCCGGGAATGGTCAGGTGCGCCTGATAAAAGCGGTCGGTGCTGGTCCAGGGATAATGCGGATTACCGAGCAGGATGCCACGCCCGCTCGCCGTAGTGTCCTTGCCGAGCGCCAGTCCATTGCTTCCCAATTGCTCCCTGCTCAAACGGTCAAGCCTGCGCTGCAGAAAACCGGTATCGCTGACCCGCAGCTGCGCGCCCTTGTCCGCAAGCGCAACGCCGCCCTCGCGCGCGGCGTCCACAATCTCTTGCGCGAATACCTGGCCCGACGCGTGCAGCGCTTTCTCGGCCAATACCAGCATCATGTCCTCATAGCTGATCGGCCTGACCCACGCGGCCTTGTTGCACGCGCCAGGATAGCGTCCGGCATATTCCTTGAGATAGCGGTTATAGCCGGCCGCGTAACCCGTCAACAAGTCGCGCGCTTCCTGACTGCCGGCGGCATAGCCAGCCTTTAACTGCTCCGCGTCGAGATAGCCCTTGAAGAAGAAGTCGCTGTCCTCATTATTGAGTTTCATGAAATCGCTGTTGGCGCCATATTCACCGTTGGCCGCCGGCGTTGCCGCCTTATCCGCGCCGAAAAACCGCGAGCGCTCGCCGCGCACAGTCAGGATGGTATCGGCGAACATGCACACATTATCCTGGGCATAGGCATAAGCGAGGCCGTAACCGATACCGCGAAAATCGCGCGCCCGGATATGGGCGATGCCGTGCGAGGTGCGCGCCAGCTCGGCGCTGAACTGCGGACGCACCGCCGTCGACAGGCCCGGCGCCTCGTCACTGCGCCCGCAGCCGGCGATGGCAAGCGCGGCCAGGCTTGCCGCGCTTGCGGACAATACAAGACGATTGTGGTGAACTAAACCCCTGGACACGCATCTCATGGTGACTCCCTTTCACGGTGCCGGCCAGGATGGCCGACAGGCAATCGTACGAATGCCGGCCCTGACCGTATTGAGAGTAGTCAACAAAAGAAATCGCCCCATGCGCGCCGGTGCGCGCTTGTCGTGCGCATCAATCGTTAGTAGGGACTGGCGGTCGGGCGCACGACGATTTCACTCACGTCCACGTCGGCCGGCTGGTCGATGGCGAAGCGAATGGCGCTGGCGATGGCCGACGGGGCGATCGCCACACGGCGGAAGTCGCGCATGGCCTCGCGCGCCAGCGGGTCGGAAATCGTTTCCGCCAGTTCCGACTCGGTCACGCCCGGCGAGATGATGGTCACGCGGATGTCGCCGCCCACTTCCTGGCGCAAACCTTCCGACAGTGCCCCCACCGCGAACTTGGTCGCACAGTACACGGCGGCCGTGGGACTGACGGCATGGCCGCCGATCGACGAGAGGTTGATGAACTGGCCCGAGCGCTGCCCCCGCATCACGGGCAAGGCGGCGGCGATGCCGTGCAAGACGCCACGGATATTCACATCGATCATGTGATTCCATTCATCGACCTTGAGCGCGTCGAGCCGGGACAAGGGCATGACGCCGGCGTTGTTGACGAACACGTCGAGCCGCTTGTACACGTCGAGCGCGAAGGCCACGAAGCCTTGCACGTCTTCCAGGCGGCGCACATCCATGGCAAAACTTTCGGCGGCGCCGCCTTCGCCGCGGATTTCGGCAACCAGCGCGGTCAGGCGGTCGGCGCGGCGCGCTCCGAGCACGAGGCGGTAACCGTGGCGTCCGAGCAAGCGCGCGGTGGCCGCGCCGATGCCGCTGCTGGCGCCGGTGATGAGGACAACTTTCTGATGCAAATTGTGATGGCTGGACATGCGGTTCTCCTTGAAGTACGGACAGGTGCTGCATCTTACAAATCACGGGCGCGCCCGGAAATACACAGGACTCTCGCTTGATTGCCTATTTCTCCAGGGCGTTCAAGGCAGTGCGATGGACAATGATTCGAGGCTCGGTTGCGGGCGCGGCCTTGATGTGAAAAAAGTAAGATTCGAGGCTTTCGTTAGGTGTAATATTCGTCGAGGTACACATCGTCCCGGCCCCCGGCGACGGCGGGTGCGCATGGCCGCTGCTCACGGCAGCGGGGAACTTATAAAAAGAAAACTGGCAGCATTGCCGGAAGATTGTCTGGGGATGGGAATGGGTTTGACGGCGAACACCAAGGTCGGCTGGCGCAAGGGACGCGCGCAGCCGCGATCGTCCGATCACCCCTTACACAGCAATGCGAGGATGTTCTGAGTCAAGCATCCGTCAAGACCTACCTGCCGTGGGTCGTCGCCGCCGCGCTGTTCATGGAGCAGCTCGACGCGACCATCGTCAACACAGCGGTGCCGAGCATCGCGGCCAGCCTGGGCGTGAGCCCGCTCAGCCTGAAATCGATTGTCTCCAGTTATATCCTCAGCCTGGCCGTGGGCATTCCGGTCAGCGGATGGATGGCGGACCGCTTCGGCACGCGCCGCGTGTTCGCGGTCGCCATTGTGGTCTTCACGCTGGCCTCGGTCCTGTGCGGCATGGCGGTCAACGCACCGATGATGATCGCCGCCCGTTTGCTGCAAGGCCTGGGCGGCGCCATGATGATGCCGGTCGGCCGCCTCGCCATCATCCGCACCTTTCCCAAATCGGAATTGCTGGGCGCGATGAACTTCGTGATCATCCCGGCGCTGATCGGTCCGCTCCTGGGGCCGACCGTGGGTGGGCTGGTCGTGCACTGGGTGTCGTGGCGCTACATTTTCTTCATTAACGTGCCGGTCGGCCTGGTTGCGCTGTTCCTGGTGTTTCGCTACATGCCCGATTACCGCGCGGCACAGCGGCGCCCGCTCGATGTGGTCGGCCTGATCCTGTTCAGTTCGGGGACGGCCTTGCTGTCGTGGTTCCTGGAAATTTTCGGCGAGCACACGCTGGCGCCCTTGACCGCCGCGGCTATCCTGGCCTCGTCGCTCGGCTTGCTGGGCGCGTACGCGCTGTATGCGCGCGGCAGGAAGTTTCCGCTGCTGCGCTTGTCGCTGTTTCACATCCGCACGTTCCGCATTGCCGTGGTCGGCGGCTTTTTGACGCGGCTGGGATTGGGCGGGATGCCGTTTTTGTTGCCGCTGCTGTATCAGGTCGGGTTGGGTTTTCCGGCGTGGAAATCGGGCTTGTTGATGATGCCGGCGGCGATCGCGGCGATGGCGATGAAACTGGTGTCGCAACGCTTGCTGCATCGCTTCGGCTATCGCCAGATCCTGGTGGTCAATACTGTCTGCATTGGCTTGACGATCGGCCTGTTTGCTTTTGTCGGCGCCGGTACGCCGCTGGTCTTGATTGTGATGCTCGGGCTGACCCAGGGGTTTTTTAATTCGCTGCAGTTCTCGTGCATGAATTCACTTGCCTATGCCGATGTCGACGACCAGGATTCGAGCATGGCCAGTACCATCTCGAGCTCGTTCCAGCAGTTGTCGATGAGTTTCGGGCTCGCTGCCGGATCGCTGGTCACTGCCTGGTTCCTCGGCGACGTGCCGCAGACCGACCGCACCATGGTCATCAGCGCTTTGCATCATGGGTTTGCGACGCTGTCGATCATTACCGTGATATCGTCGCTGACCTTCTGGCGTTTGCACCAGGACGACGGCGAGAGTATCAGCCGCGGTACGGCGCTCAGGCTCCAGCGATAAGAAACGTGGTTCGATTGCAGGGAAGGGCTCGAAAGATGGCGCGCATATCATGAAAGAGATTGCGCCCGGACTCGCCCGAAAACCAATAATGCGATAGGACGTAGCCGGTTCTTACAGACGAAAAAAAACCCCACCTGCACGAAACGCGATTGAGCGCGTTGGCTGGTGGGGCGTTCTCATATAACTAGCCTGACGATGACCTACTTTCACACTGGTTGCAGCACTATCATCGGCGTAAAATCGTTTCACGGTCCTGTTCGGGATGGGAAGGGGTGGTACCGATTTACTATGGTCATCAGGCATAAC
>NZ_WHJI01000094.1:0-6074 GCF_011682155.1 Massilia sp. CCM 8734 | reverse complement strand
GCATCCTTGCCGGCTACTACCGCGACATGCAGCCCGATGCCATCTTCGTGGACAAGATCGGCATCGGATCGGGCATCGTGGACCGGCTCAAGGAGCTAGGCGTGCCCGTCATCGGCGTGAACTCTGCTGCGAGGGCCGACGACCCGGAGCTGTACGCCAACAAGCGTGCCGAGATCTGGTATCGATTCAAAGAGTGGATCGAGGACGGGCCCAACCGCTTGCCGAACGATGTCGCCATGATCGCGGATATTTCCGCCCCGAGTTACAAGACATCCTCGAACGGTGCGCGCCTCATTGAGGCCAAGGATGACATGAAGAAGCGGCAGATGCGCTCACCAGACGGCGCCGATGCCATTGCCATGACTTTTGCAGAAGCGGTCGTGCCGCGTGCGCTACGCGGCGACTCGGGCCATCGAAGTGTGCATCCGCAACAGCGAGCAGCATCGCGTGCAGGATATTGAAAGATCAATATTACAATGCTTGTAGGACCAGTGATAAAATTCCACGTCGCTGCGTTAGGCTTCAGGCGTCGCCTGGTGACGCTCTACTCCCATGGAACGATAAATGACAACAAATCGACGCACAGATGACTCCACAAGCGCGGTAATTACCGAAGCATTTCGGTTGCAGCGCAATTTAGGATTTGAACCGGCGTTTTTAATGCTGCGCGCGCGTGGGGTCGATCCTCAGTTAGCCCGGGATTTACTTGACATGCGTTCGGAACGCCGGCTAGAAGTTAGCGCTATTGGTCCCGGGAAACCTAATCCCTAATCCGAGTTTATGTTTTAACCATTTTTTGTTGTTCCTCTATGCCTGCTATCGCCACTTTGAGGCACTAGGACAGGGTATACAAAAATGCATAAAACTGTACATGCCGGCCCGCAAATATGCGGGCTTTTTTTATGGGCACGCTAATGACTGATGTAGTAGATACCGCGCATGACGAATATGTGCGGGCAGCGACCGAGGGCATGGCCCGCGACGACAACGCCGCTTACGTGGCGCTCGACACGCTCGGCGTCACGCTTCTGGCCGAATTCGCCCAGGCCGTGCTCGACCGGCGCGAAACCGAACAGCGTTGGCTCATGGATCTGCGCCAGTATCGCGGGCTCTACGATCCGGACGTGGAAGCGAAATTCGGAAAGAATCGCTCCAGGGCTTTTGTCCGCCTGACGCGCGTGAAGGTAAAAACCGCTAACGCCCGCGTCGCCGATCTGCTGTTCCCGACCACGTCCGACCGCAACTGGACGGCCGAGCCTACCGCCGTCCCATCCGTCGACCGCGATACCAGGCGCAAGCTGATCAGCCAGATGGTGGCGAAGACGGGGGCGGTGCCGACGCGCCGCGAACTGGACGCCGCGGTCGCCAAGCTGGTCAAGATGGCGGCCGACAAGATGACCAGCATCATGGATGACCAGCTGGCCGAGGCCCAGTACAAGAGCACGGCCAGGGACGTGCTCCACAGCGGCCACCTGTACGGCACTGGCGTGCTCAAGGCTCCGCTGGTCGAGCGCAAGACCCGTCAGAAGTTTGTGCGGGTCAATGGAAACTGGGTGATGAAGACCGAGTCGTACATCGTGCCCTTCGTCGCCTACGTACCCCTGTGGCGTTTTTACCCGGACATGTCAGCCACAAAGCTGTCGGATTGCGGCTATGTCTTCGAGCAGCACATCATGACGCGCGGCGCGCTCGCGGCGCTGGCGAAGCGCAAAGCATTCAATGGCGCCAAGATCCGCGCCTATATCCTGGCCAACCCTAAGGGGGCGCAAACCTCGCGTGCGTACGACAACGAGATCCGGCAGATCGGCGAGCGCCAGTCAGCAAAACTCAATCACGACGGCAACTACGAAGTAGTGGAGCGTTGGGGTTGGATCGGCGGCGAGCTGCTGTCGCAGGCCGGCGTGGTCGTTCCCCAGGACCGCATGCACGAGACGTTTTTCTCGAACGTATGGATGCTCCCGGACGGGGATGTGATCAAGATCACCCTGCAGCCGATCAACGGCGTCACCTACCCGTACCACTTGTATTACGCCGACAAGGACGAAACGAGCATCTTCGGCGACGGCTTCGCCTCGATCATGCGCGACGACCAGACCACCGTGAACGCGGCCACGCGCATGGTACTCGACAACGCGGCGCTGTCGGCCGGGCCACAGATCGAGGTGAACATGAATCTGCTGTCGCCAGCGGAGGACGCGGACGACATGTACCCGTTCAAGATCTGGAAGCGCGCCGGGCAGGACGCCAGCCAGCCCGCAATCAGGGTATTGAACGTGCCGAACGGGCTGGAAGAACTGCTGCCCATTGTCGAAATGTTCAAAAAGAATGCCGATGACGTCACCGCCATCCCGCGCTACATGCAGGGGGAGAATGCCACCCAGGGCGCCGCCGGCACCGCATCGGGCATGTCCATGCTGATGGCGAATGCCTCCATCGTGATGAAAGACCTGATCACGAACTACGACGAGGGCGTGACCAGGCCGTTTATTAGCGACCTGTACAAGTGGAACATGCAGTTCAATCCGGACAACAGCTGCAAGGGCGACTTCGACATCAAGGCGCGCGGCACGGCGTCGCTGATGGCGAAGGAAGTGCGCGCGCAGCAGCTGGACAACTTCGCCGCCACCCTCACACCAGAGGACGCCCCCTACATCAAGCGCGAAGAACTGCTGCGGCAGCGCGCCGAAGCGCATGACCTGTCGAGCATCATCAAGACCGAGGACGAGGTCGAGGCCGAGCGCAACAACGACGCCGCCCAGGCCGCAGCCGCGCAGCAGCAGCAAATGCAGGAGCTGCAAATGAAGGTAGCCATGCTTGGGGCCGAGAAGATAACGCAAGAAGTTGCCAAGCTCGCGGCCGAGGTCACGCGCATCAACGCGATCGCCACCAAAACCAACGTGGACGCGGCGTATGCGGGCATGCAGGCCGCCGGTGTGGCGACGGAGCGCCCGGAGATTGCGCCTGCAGGGGACGCCATCTTGAAATCGGCCGGCTGGGTCGATTCCACTCCCGGCCAGCCTACTCCGGCTGGATCGGCGCCACCCGGCGCCGCTCAGCCGGCCATTCCCGATCCGCAGCAGCTGGCCGCGCAGCGTGATCCGCGCGGCGGCCAGGTCGGCGCCAATGTCGGCGAGCATGCCGGCATCGAGACGGCGGCAATCGAATGATGCGCTCCCAGGAACAGCTGCGGGCGGCGATCGCCAGCGAATCGGCCGCGTTGCTCGAATTTCGCGCCATGCCGGAAACAAGGATCTTGCTGGACTTGCTCGATGCGCTGGCGGAAGGGTGTTATGCCGATCTTGCCACCGTCACGGCCGATCAGCTTGCATTCAAGCAAGGTGCGCTGGCCCAGCTCAACGCCTTGCGCGACATGATCCGCACCGGCAGCGCGCACCGATCAGCCAGGGTGTAATCCCCACCGCAGTCCCCCCACCCGCCCCGAGCGGGTTTTTTTCGCCCGATTCAGCTATCCCACAGGAGAACCACATGCCAACCACCCAAAAGCAACAGACACAAGACGCGGCCGATTTCGCTGCGGAGTTCGATGCGGCCGACGCTGAACCGACGGCGCAGAGCGAGGACGAAGCGTTCGGCCTCGCCGATGTAGCTGGCCCCGGTGCCGGCGTTGGGGCCGAGGACCCCGCCGATGCCTCAGCTGCACCCCCCGCTGCAAGCCCCGCCGCCGTACAGCCATCCGGTGACGAAGCGCACCTCAAGGAATGGGAAGCGCAGCTGCAGGCCAAGGAGGCCGAGCTGGCGGCCAAGGAAGCGACGCTCGAAACGTCCAGCGTGGGCGAGAGCCAGGAAAGCGAAGGCGCCACCGACCCGGCCGCCGACGCCGTCGGCGCCGCTGACAGTGACGATCCTGAAAAAGCCTTGGCGGACGACTTCGGACCCGAATTCGTGGACCTGATGAAGCGTCTCATTGCCAAGGTTTGCGCCGACAAGGTGGGCGAAGGGCTGGGAACACTGTCGAGCACGGTTGACGAAGTCATCCAGCACTTGCAGGGCGAGCGCAACGCCAACCACTTCAAGGCCATCGCGGCTGCGCATGAAGATTTTACCGATGTCGTTGAATCGTCCGAGTTCAGCGCCTGGAAGGACGGCCAGGAGCCAGCCGAGCAGGCGCGCCTGTCGCAGGTCATCGACGCCGGCAGTACGCAGGAAGTCATCGACATGCTCACGGATTTCAAGGCATCGAAGGGCGCCGGCGTGGACGACAGCGAAATCGATGGCGCCGAGGGCGTGCGGTCGAGCGGCCTGGCTCTGCCCAACGAACCGTCCGGCGATGACGACTTCGCGGCGGCCTGGAACGAACACTAAAAAGGTGGTCCGTGCCAGTGCGGATCTCACTGGCGAACGCTGCTGTTAGCGCCCCAACAGATCCACGCATCTCTGCGGCTCCCGCCGCTATCGATTCCCCTTCATTAGGAAAACTCCATGGGCAATACCACCTACGGCGATATCTCGCCGCGTACCGCCGCGTACGCGAACAAGCAACTGCTCAAACGCGCCATCCCTTACCTGTGCCTCGAAAAATTCGGCCAGGCCAAGACCCTGCCCGCCAATTCGTCCAAGACCATTGTCTTTCGTCGCTATTCGGCGCTGGACACCACTCCGTCGGCGCTGGTCGAAGGCGTCACGCCCGGCTCGCAGACCATGGCGTCCACCGATGTGCCGTGCATGCTGACCCAGTACGGCTCGATGATCACTATCACGGACATCATCGAAGACACCCATGAGGACAACGTCCTGAATGAAGCGATCGACCTGTTGGGCGAGCAGGCCGCGCAAATGATCGAGCGCATGCGCTACGGCGTGCTGCGGGCCGGCACCAATGTGGTGTACGCCAATGGCGCCACGCGAGCGGCAGTGACCGCCCCGATCTCGCTGGCGGTCCAACGCAAGATTGTCAAGGCCCTGAAACGCCAGAACGCCGAGCCGATCACCAAGGTGGTCAAGTCGACGGCGGCATTCGGCACCGAGCCGGTTGCGAAAAGCTACATCGGCCTGATCCACCCCGACATGGAGTCGGACGTGCGCAACATGCTGGGCGCAGACGGCAAGTCATGCTTCGTGCCGATCGAGAAGTACGGTTCGATGACGCCGTACGAAAACGAGATCGGCAAGGTCGAGGACGTGCGCTACCTGTCCTCGACCATCTTCGTCCCGTTCATCGACGCCGGCGGCGACAAGGGGCTGATGACCTCAACCACTGGCGTCAAAGCCGACGTCTACCCGGCCCTGTACATCGCCACCAATGCCTACGCCGTGGTCGCGCTCAAGGGCATGTTCGCGCTTACGCCGATGGTGGTCAACGCCAAGCCGAGCGACTCGGACCCGCTGGCGCAGCGCGGGCGCGTGGCGTGGAAGGCAATGCAGGGCGCCGTGATCCTCAACGACCAGTGGATGGTGCGCGGCGAGTTCGCCGTCACCGCATAACGCCCGGCCAACCCCGTAAAACGCCCGCTTCGGTGGGCGTTTTGCATTTTCCCTCACATTCAGGAGCATCACCATGGCAGCAAAAGACACTACCAGCGTTACCACCATCGACGACGTCCCCAAGCCCGTCGAGATCAAGAAGGGCCTCGACATCGCCGTCGTGGACCACGGCGACAACCTGACGGGCGAGAAGGTCCAGATCACGATCGCCAACGGCGCCGGGGAGCTGGGCCGCCAGGCTGTTTTCCTGAGCATCAATGGCCACGGCTTCAACGTGCCGCGCGGTGTCCCGTGCGACGTGCCTATCGAAGTGGCGGCCATCCTGGAAAACGCCACGATGACCGAATACGAGGCGGGCGCCAACGGAGCCACCATCGAGCGCGAAGTGCAGCGCTTTAGCTACAGCATTAAGTACCTGCGCAAATAAGCGGTCGCCATGGCGAACCTCTCCGACTTCTTTTCGCAGGTGCTGCCCTACGTGACCGGTTGTTCGTATCCGCTCGCAGAACAGCATATCCGCGATATCTGCATCGACTTTTGCATCCACGCGCCTGTCGCGCAGCTGATGACCGATCCGCTCGACGTGATTAGTGGCGAGCGGCAATACGACATCGAAACCCCATCCGGCACCG
>NZ_WHJI01000093.1:0-6635 GCF_011682155.1 Massilia sp. CCM 8734 | reverse complement strand
CAAAGTCGCTGGCGGGGCCGATCATCGAGGGCGTGGGCAAGCCGGGTAGTCCGATGTTCGACCTGGCGGAAAAGCTGCAGGACAAGATCATGGCTTCGCCGGCGTGGATCAATATGTTCTCGGCCGTCACCCTGATCCAGGCGCCCGATTCGGTCCCCGGCAGCGCATCCTGGCTTCTGCAGCAGGAAGCCAAGGCCCGCGGCGCCGCCGTCACGCGTGTCGAGACAGTCATCAAGGAAACCAACCTGTCGCTCGCGAAGACGACCGAAACGCTCACGTCATCCATCGGCGCGGCCGGCGCCGCGATCAAGGAAGAACGCGAGGTGCGCTCGACGCAACACGAGGCCATGACGCAGTACGTGCAGCAGGTGGTGACGTGGACCAACCAGTCGTTTGTCGGCGTGCAGAACGAGCTGACCACGCGCACCAACAACGACAATGCCCTGGCCAGCGCGATCAACACCATGTGGGCGCGCGTGGGGCTCAATCAGGCGCTGGTCCAGACAGGGACCCAAATAGCCGTCAATCCGGTAGGCAGCGCGCTGACGAAGTTCGAGCAGCTGCAGGCGACGGTCACGGACCCGGCGACCGGCTTGGTCAAGAGCTACGCGGCCCTGCGCCAGGAAGTGAATCTCACAAACGACAAGGTGCAGGGCCTGTCGGGAAAGTGGGGTGTTAAGCTCGATCTGAACGGCTATATCGCCGGCGTCACGCTCAATTCCAACGTTTCCACGGGGGGCAAGGCCGAATCGTCCTTCATCGTGCTGGCCGATACCTTCGCGGTGGGTGCTCCCGGCCGGCCGGGGATTGTGCCATTCGCGATCGACGCGAGAACAGGACTCGTCGCCGTGCGCGGCGACCTTGTTGCCCAAGGCAGCATCACCGGCTACCAGCTGGGGGCGTACTCGATCTCGCGCGACAAGTTGGCCTTGAAGGTAGTCGGCGGCGCCCAGATAGACGACTTGGCCGTCGACACGCTCAAAATCGGCAACAACGCGGTCACTGTCCCGCTGTACCTGTCGGGAACTGGTAGCGGCGGCATCTCGGCCGGAACCACGCGCATGGTCGGACAGATTACCGCCTACTACCCGGCCGAGGTAGATGTCGTCGCGCTAGTTACCTGGAAAGCGGCGGCATGGAACATCGGCGGAAACACGGGCGTCATCCTGCACGTTGATGGCCGCCAGTTCCATTACCAGTCCGACTCCAACATCAATACCTACGCTCTGTCGCACGCCACATCTGCCAGGGTTCGGCTGAGCCAGGGCTACCACACGTTCACAGTCACATTCGACAACGCGTGGCATCAAGGGACCTACGACTTGGGCGACTGGTCCGTTACCTTGCTTGGAGTAATGAAATGACGACATTTGCGAAGTACGACGTTGACGGCCGGGTGCTGTTCAACGGCGACGTGCCCGAGTCGATGCTGGCCCTGCAGGGCCAGCGCATATTCGTGGGCGACATCGACGGGCGGACCCACTATGTACGCGACGGGCACAAGCACGCGCGGCCGGAAAGCCCCGCATTGCTCGCTGGCCGCGACCTGACCCGGTTGCCCATGCCGTGCGAGGTGGTCATCAACGACAAGCCGTACCCGTGCGGAGAAGGGCGCGCGACGCTGAACTTCAATTTGCCGGGCCTGTACCGCGTGCGGATTGTAGCGTTTCCTTTTCTTGATGCACTTTTCGAGATCCAGGCATGATCATTTACCACAATGAAGACGTCGACCAGCTGCGCCGCGCGGCATATCCGCCACTTGCCGACCTGGCCGATGCGATCTACTGGCAAAGCCGGGGGCAGAGCGGCAAGATGGAGGAATACAACGCGGCCGTCGAAGCCGTCAAGACCCGGTATTCGAAACGGGCCATGCTGTAATGGCGAATGTGTGGTTCTAATTGGGGCGTAGACAGAATTCGGAAAAATCGTACGCTAAGGTGTTTGGTCAGCCGACCAATGGCCGGTTTCGACATAAGAAAGAAAGCTAGAAGCGACTGCTACTCCCATCTTCTAATATCGTCCGATGTAAACCTATTGAAGAGCGACCCATATTGGTAGCCATCCTCAGCAACAGCTGTGCAGTCAGTTGATTCCACGTTGCGATGGAGAAGTCCAATTGGGTCGGATATCTCTTGTATATCCAAAACATTCGTCAAACGTATCCTCGCACTTGTGATAATTTCCTCCTCCTCATAAATTTCAAATCCAAGCTCCGCTGCTTTTCGCATCTCTGCCAAGTTACCGCCACCCGAAAACTTGAGCAAGTCTTCCCAGTACGGTAAGGCTACGATAATGGCTAGAAATTCACTGAGGTTGGAAGCGACCTTACCAGCGCTGCCTTCGGACGTTACATAAAGGACTGGCATTTGATCGAAGTCACCGCTACCATATGAGAGATATGCGCCTCCGGTGCTTTCGCCGGCAATGACGAGAAACCGATGTTCCGGGGTAAGCTTAATCCATGAATAGTCACGTGAAGCACGGTCAATATCGAAATGAAAGGGGTGTGCGAGGTCGTCAATGATTGACCTAGAACCTTGTAAATCTGTAAGCTTGATCATAGTTCGGGAGAAGAGGAAAAATAGGAAAAATAGCACGCTAAGCCTACGGCGCTACTTTGAAAAGTCTTTCAATCCGTGTGGACGGTTGCTTTCGCCCCAAAACGGTCAATGAGAACTATGTATTTTTTAATTTATGTTCTTCGCTTCGGGCCTATTTTGACTAATCAGAACATCAACCCATCTGACGGCTCGTGTCAGGTCAAGCCTTAGCGCATAGAACTTAAGAATCATCATCTAAGTGCCTTTTCTTATAATACCTATTTGCGCATTCTTCGAATTCATACTTCACTGCGTTGACGCCATAAACTCCACAATTGATAAGTTCTGCTGAGGCCAAATCGAACAATACGAAATTGTGACCTTCTCCCAATCCACTTTTAAAACAAACACCGTCAAAGCCATGATGGCGGAAAAACTCGACGAGAATTTGAGTGGGGATATAATCCGAACTAGTATCTCCGCGAGAAACCGGGCGACTAAATGCCTGATTAATTTGCCACCAGATGGCGTTGCCAATCTCTTCCTGCGTAGTCGGGGGGGAAAAGATTAGTTCAATATTGCCAAATTCCCGAGCAACTGAATAGCAGTCAACTAACTGTAAGTTTCGTTGAACTTTAAACTGCGCAACTGAAAGCATTTCTCCACGCTGTGGCCTCATTTCGGCCATACATGTATCCAAATGATTGGAGAGATAGAGATACGCAATACCGCGAGGATTTGCGCGGCCTTCGCCGCAGAATTCGCGGTTCGGTTTCATGCGTTGTTCGCTAAATCCGGCGATAATAACGTCACCTTCAACATCAACTTCATCATAGCCAATTTGGGCTCGAAAGAGAAGGGTACCTTTGGATAGGGAACGTGTTCGCTCAGGGAGCGTCGTCTTCAATGTCGCGAGAAATTCCACAACAGGCGTAGTGTGCACATAACGTCGCTCGAATCGAACGTCCCGTTGAAAGATGTCGAAATCATTGTGGCTTTTAAATTCCAAGTTTTTCCTCGCTTAAATAGTTTGATCATATCTTATGGTTCACGAAGACCTCCGGCTTAGCCGGCGCATTTACGCTAGACAGTCAATAAGACGAATGGCGGCTGTTGGCCACCAGCGGCCAGTCTGGAAAACCAGTGTTTGTCGACCTCTGCGGTAACAGCCCGCCGTGAGCATCCTCAGCCTACGTGGTCTACGTTGCCTATCTCATCACGAGAGAGTGGGATTAAAGTGGACTCTTTCTCATCCGATTCCCCTTCATCGGGGGGAGTTTTTTAGCCTAAATTTATCATCCGGGAACGCGCTACCTAAATTCTAAGTTTTCTTAAGACCGGCCATATCATCCCCGCCTCAATCACAGCGGGGAACAACATGGCAAGTTTTCAACACATCGCAACAGGCATTCAGGTCGCGGCGCTGCTGGCCGCGCTGGAGGCAAAACCCCACTTGTTCGGCCAGCATACGGCACGTGCTACCGCCTACGATTCGCCGCACCGCGCGATGACGGATATCTGGGTGCGCTTCAACGACATCGCCAACCTGGGCCCCCATTTCACCGATGAGCACGACTCGATCTGGTACCCGGCCTACGCCGAACTCCCGGAACTCGCACCCATCATCTTCGGACTGATGGCGCACGTGCATGGCGAACGGCTCGGCGGCGTGCTGATCACGAAAATCCCCGCCGGCGGCCGCATTGAGCCGCACATCGACCGTTGCTGGCACGCGGACTACTACGACAAATTCTACATCCCTTTGCGTAACGATCGGGGCGCCCTGTTCCATTTCCCCGAAGGCGACATCGCCGCCAGCGCCGGCGACTGCTACTGGTTCGACAACGGCGTGACCCATAGCGTCAGCAACAACAGCCAGGCCGACAGGATCTCGCTGATCGTCTGCATCAAAACCGACAACTTTAAGGAACTGAAACGTGATCGACTTGAAGATTAAGCATCACTTCTCCGGCCGCGAATACGCCAAGCAGATGACACTGCCGGCGTCGCATTACGCCGAAACCCACTCGCATAATTTCGACCACCTGAGCATCCTGGCGTGCGGCACCGCGATTGTGACCATTGACGGCATCGAGGAAACGCACGTTGGGCCAACCTGCATCACGATCCGCGCCGGCCAGGTGCATCGCATCGAGGCGCTTACCGACTCGGTATGGTTTTGCGTGCACGCCCACGAAGGCTCCGACCCCGACAAGGTCGATAGCGTTCTGATTAAGGAGGCTTGATATGCCGTGGGGAATCGCGGCATCCGTTGTAGCGGCCGGGATCGGGGCCGCCGCAACCAACAAGGCTAGCAAAAGGGCCGCTTCGTCAGCCGACAAGGCGCTGGAAGCGAACGCCTATCAGGGCGAGATCGCCATGGATCAGTTCGAGGACTACAAAACCTTCGCCCGTCCGGTAGAGCACTCAGTGTATGCCGACGCCATGAATACCGATACTCCCGAAGCGTACGACAAGGCCGCCGGCGACGCGCAGGCGTCAGTGTCGAGCCAGCTGGGCCTCGCACGCGACCGCCTGGCGCGCACGCCTGGGCTGGACCCGTCGAGCGCCGCCGCACAGGCCGCGACCACGAGCATGGAGCTGAAAGGCGCCGCCATTGGCGCCGCAGCCGCGAACAAGGCCCGGGACGGTATCAAGGACAAGGCGTTCGCCCGCAAGCTCGACGCTGTCGGCATCGGCAAGGGTCTTGTCTCGAACGCGTCGAGCGGCCTGGCCAGCGCCGCGGCGACCGCCAGCAGCATCGCTGGCCAGCAGTCCGCGCAAGCCAGCCAGACCGCAGCTGGCATGGGGAACATGGTCAGCGGCATCACCAACGGCCTCTCGAAAATTAACTGGGGCGGCAGCGGAACCAGCGACTACAGCAAATGGGAATCTAACAACGCCGGCGTGATGCAGAGCACCGGCCTGTCGTCGTCCGAATTGGCCGGCGCATTTTAAGGGATCGAACGATGACAAACTGGAGCGGCATGGCCGCCGGGTTCAAGGGCTATCAGGACGGCGAGCGCGCGATTGCAGACGAAGAACGGCGCAAGGCCGACGAAGCGCGCCGCGTCAAAGCGGACGCGCGCGCCGACACCGAAGCGGCGTTTCAGGAAGAGGCACGCAGCCGCCAGCGGTACGACTGGAAGGAGGTCGACCGCATAAAGGCAGCCGACAAGAAAGACATGGCTGATATCCGGGAACAACTCGCCAATGAAGCGAGCGCCGTCCAGGGCGGGGCCGACCCGGTTGCCGCTGAAGGTGCGCCGGCAGCTGACAATATCCCGGCCGAAATCGACAAGGCCATGGCGCCGCCGTTGGACGTGCTGCCCGGGGTGGCCGCCAAGCCAGCATCGATGGTCAAGAATCCGGCGGCGCTGGACTTGGCGCCAGCGCCTGCAGCGGCGTCGCTGGCGGCACTGCCCACACCGAAGAAGATGGGCGCGATCGGCACCCCGGCCGGCACCGTCCACAAGGGCGACTTCAACAGCGCGCTTGACGTGCAGACCGCTTTTCTGCGTCGCAAAAATGCTCGCGGAGATCTCACGCTGGAAGAACTGGCCCAAAAACAGGGACTGCTGACCAAGATGAAAAACGAGGGCATTGCGGACGCGCTCTCGTTGATGGGTCAAGGGCGCTACGACGACGCGATGGAGGCGTACAACGCAGCCGGCTCGATGAAAGGCGCGCGCATCGTCAAAGGCGAGGCAAGTACGACCAAGATCAACGGCGAGGAATACCCGACCCATTTGGTCACGATCCGCAACCGCGACGGTACTCAGGTAACGATGGATGTCGCCAAAGCCCGCTATCAGCTGCTCGATTTCGAGACACAGCTGGCCCAGTCCGCACGGGCAGGCCAGACCGCCATGCAGCGCGAACACTACCAGGGCACACGGGAGGACAACAAGGCAGCACGTGCCCAACAGGCGCGTGATTCAGCCGCCGGCCGCGCCATTCAAATGGCCCACCTCGCCATGTCGCGGGAACAGCACGCGCAGTCAACGCCGCTCGGTCAGATCCAGGCCAAAGAAAAGGCGTTGGGCCGCACGCTGTCGCCGGTCGAGCGCGCCGCCATGCTGGGGGTGGACACGA
>NZ_WHJI01000092.1:0-6741 GCF_011682155.1 Massilia sp. CCM 8734 | reverse complement strand
GTATCTGTGCGGCCATGGCGCGAATCGCTTGCGGGGCGTTTTCGAGCAGGTCGAGGGCGGTTTTGGCATCGATCTCGCGGCCAAGCAGCACGCGTTTGCCGCGACCGACGAGGTGCGGGCTGGCGGCTGTTGCGGCTCGTACCGCAGCCTGGTCCGCTTGAGGGTGTCCGCTGTCGGCGTCGAGCCGGGTTTCGGTAATTAATTGATCGGGGTCCAGGCTCGCGGGATCGGGCTCCGGCAAGGCCAAGCCGCTGGCGGTGAGGTCGATTCCGGTCAGTGTTTGCCATACCCAGCCGGCGTAGCGGCCGACGTCCTCATCCGCTAGCTGGTCGATGACGAAGGGCAGGTGAGCCAGATCGCCATGCCATAGCGCGAACGTGAGGGCGATGCGAGGCGGGAGCTGTGCCAGCATGTCGCGGGCTTCAGGCGCACCAATAGGCATGAGACATGCAAGCTCGCGTGCCCAGCGTTGAAGGCGGCGGCTGGCTTGGGCACGTATGGCGCCGGTTGCGCCGCTGTAAAGGCTGGCCTGCATCAGCACGCTTTGAAGTAGAACTGGACATGCGGCCTCCGCGTCGGCAAGCTTCCCCAACGCGATGGATGCCTCGGCACGCACCTGCAGATCAGGGTCGCTCAATGCCTCGCGAAGCAGGGGAATGATGCTTGCCGGTTGACATGCGACGGCGCAAGCGCGACAGGCAGCTGCGCGGATATGCGAGTTTTGGGACTGTAGATAGGTCGGCAGCAGATTCTTCAGCTGTATGACAGCCACGCCTTCCCTTAAAGCGGTAGCCCGCAATACAGCTACCTGGGCGGCAGGAGCCGCATCCACTTGCGACCAACGTTGGGCAATTGTTGGAAATTGGTCGGCATCGCAGGCGGCTAGGGCGGAAACCACTCCACGAACCAGCTGATCAGGATGCCGACACATCAGATTAATGATATGGTCCAACATGGCGATATTGCCGGACCGCAGTGCGAGCCATGTGCAACTAAACGCTTCGCCGGCCTTACGCCAGCGTTCTAATCCGCTAAGGGAAACTTTCCACCCAAATGCTCCAGCAACAATTAAACCGTCCAAATGTGATTGGAGGAGACAGTTGAAGTGCATTAGGCGCTCGAAGCCAACCTCGGATGAGCTTAATGTCCAGTCCAGTTGTGACCAATAAAAAGCAGCATCCTCAGCGTGACGGACCACTAGGGGCTCGATAACTGGAAATTGAAACGGAAAGTTCATAAATGGTAATGATAAGAATGAAGCAATGTTATAAATTGCACAAATTCACCGATTAAGGGCGATGCCCTCTCAATTGGTCTATTCGAGCACCGATCGGCTCATCTCCGCGACACTGAAAATCTTGGTCCATTTTCCATGTTCGAAAAATGCAGCACCTCCGTAACCAGCGAGCAATAAAACTCCGTCTGAACTCGATAAATTTCCTGAATAAGCTCCTATGCCATCAGGAAGATTGGCGCGCTCGACCTTATCATTTTTGATAAACCATACCCCGCTGTCATTCGTGCACCATACACGGTCCTCATGCCATACCATATCTCGAAATGGTAGCGTTTGACTTCCTTCATGAATGCGCGTCCATTTGTTGCCACGCCCCATATATGTCGTCCCTTTGCGTCCGCTAATGTAAACCTGGTCGTCACCTGCGCAGCAGACGGCCGAAAGTTCAATATTGGTGGGCATAGCGACTTGTTTCCATGTCTTACCGTCAAAGTGAAAAACTTGACCGTCAGTCCCTGCAGTATATACATCTTGTTCACTAAATCCATCAATATCATAAAGCGCATTGTACAAACCGTCGCTCCGCTTAGGATTTGCAATTGCATGGGTATGTCCGAACCAACTGTCTATGCCTGTCCGGGTACCTACGCTATTGTTGCCTCCACAGAAATACACTACACCGTCAATTGACCTAAGCTTATGGATTCCACCGCGACTTGGTCCGCCGTCGTCCCAAGCTCTCATTCCATTTTCGATACTATTTTTTCCTGCCGCAGCTGAGAAAACATCTCCTTCCAATGTAACCGCAAGTGCCTCACGAATCGGTTTTTTCCCACATTCAATCATTGTTCGTCCGAATCCAGTCACGGAGGCTCTACCCATCCTTTTTCCCACGGGATTTGTTCGCGAGAATCCTATTACATGCTTGATTAACTCATCATTGGATGGCGGTGCTTCGGACTCGGAATCCCACTTCGATTTTGACCATTTTGTATAATCTTCACTTCCAATAATGTAAAAATATTCTTTGCTGTGAATTGCGCAATCAATAATATTGAATCCTGATAAACATTGTTTAAATTCAGCGATTGAAATTTCAGACATGGTGACTCCTTAAGGCGGTGGCGGTGGTAACGTGTCCTCAACTATTTCTTTTGGAACTGCCCCACCTTTTCCAGATTTGGCAAGTAAATTTTTGCAATCTTTATAATATGAGTCCAATTGCTTAGCTAAGCACACTGGATTACACTGTTCCGTAGAATCACGGATTGCATTAACGGCGTGCACTCTCATGGACTCATAAGCAATCGGCTTAGGTGGCTTTTTTATTCCATTAATAGCCGTCATTGCTTCATCTAATTTGCCATGCGCGCGACCATGACTTCCATGCAGATTGTCCTGTCCTTCCAAACAAATCGTGGGAGCATTATCATATTTATATTGAAAGCAATCTGCATTTTTCACAGCGGAGTCTGGTATTACATGATGCGGAGTCTGGCCTGGACAACATCCACCCCCATTTGACACTTTATCTTTTGCATTATTCTTAAAAGGCACAAAAAAACATTTACGTGCTTTAAGGCAGGCATTCACCTCAGCGTTGAATGACATAAGTTCGGCCATCACAACATCAGGCTTTTCGACCCACATGGCCATCAACTTCTCAAGTATTTCTCTGCTATGGCCGGTTAGCATTTTCATCCCGTCAAGGACTTCTTTAGCAGACTCGGTACCTAAAACTTTAGAAATTTTTTGTGCTTTATCGTAGTAATCGAATCCTTTTGCTACCCATTTCACTCCCCTTGCTGCCGGCCCAGCTCTGTTGCCAATTCCCGCTTCAACGAGTCCTTCAAAAGTGTCAATAGCAATTATTCTCAGGGTTCCTGCTTTACCATATTTTTGTACTGCTTGATGAAACAAATCATCGAAACCGGCTTTTAATAGCTTTTCGGGATTTTCGGTAAATAGATCAATGGTTTTGCCAAGTCCACTTAAGTCTTCCTTAAATTTATCGACATCTTCTTTGTACTTTGGATCATCTGCTCCGTTGAGTTGAGGCTTAATCCACATTCCGTCACAATGGTCATCCATCCAGCTATTTTCAATCGGATGGTCTTTTCGGTAACCATAAATGGATTGCCCGACTTTGTCGAGCTTGGATATGATCCGCCGCATTTGACTTTTTAGACCAGTATGTCGATTCCGGTCATCATTTTTCTTTTCGACAGATTTAGGTCCACATGCCTCCTTGACTCTCTCTCTATCTTTCGCGCATTCGGCAGCCGTATTAAATGTGTCCAAATATACGCCGCCAGCATTGGCGCTGGTAGCATTTTTCTTAGCTAATGACGTGTTCTTCGCGGGCGGTGAAGACGTAACTGCACTGGGCGAGGACGTTGCCGTTCGGGGTGTCGCTCTTACGGCATTAGGGCGGGGGGGCATTTTGACTTATCCGTGATTATGTGTCATTGGATCAATGTGACGGCATACATTTAATCCCTCTATTTTCACGTCAATTGACCAGTTGGTAAAATACGCATTGCCTTTGATAGTATGGCTTGAAACACCCATGCCAAGATTTCGGGTCGCGGGTTCGTTACCAACACTCTGGGCCAAATATGAAACGTCACGCAATGCAATTGGTGTCCCGCAGATAAAAACCGACGCCGATCCATTTTCTAAATCTTTTGCGTAGGCCGTGTTAACGTAGGGGAGCAATAAAGGACCAGATGGAGGAGCCGGGGGACTCCAGCACAAGTCGGGCCCAGCGACGGATTTTCCATCTGCCGCCTTCGAACAAATTTCATGATTGTTGGCAAAAACATTTGTTTCCATCTCATTTATCTCCATTATATTGGATAACGACTGCACAGCGTGTTCCGTCATCGTTTGCTAAGTGGGCCAGTCCAAGCCGTCCGGGAGTATCAACCGGATGACTTAGTAGCCTATGAAGCCATGCGAGCATCGATGGCCCAGCGGCGGCACCGACATCTCCGATTTTGTCGGCCAAAGTTAGATGGACAAGCTTTCCCCCCCCGAACATGACACGCATCAGCGCGTTGGTACTGTCTTGAGAAAAAAAACTTTCGCCGTTCTGGTCATTAATATAAAAATCCAAATCAGTTGGATGTATGTTTGCTTGCCCACATGCCGCCCTTATCGCGGCCGTAAGTCCCTGGCTTCGACAGGGTATGCTTCCATCATGTCTGCCTGGCTCGTGGGCAATGCCGACGCCGCGGATATGCAATCCGTTGCTCCCAGATATCGTACGGCACAATAATAGTGCTGCAGCTGCTTCCCCAGGGACAAAACCATCACTATTTTCGGTTGTGCAAAGGCGATTTTGATGCAGATTACTATTTATGTCGGCTGCGTTTAGGTAACTATCTACTCCGATTAGCAGTACCTGATCTATGTCTTCGTTAATCAAAATTTGCGCGGCTTTGAATAGTGCCATTCCTAGTCCGGCACGTCCCTCTGTTAAAACAGTAAAATTATGTAAATTGGCGGTTTTTTCTTTATCGCTTTGAAAAATTTCTTGGGCCAAGCTTTTCATTACTATGCACATATTTTCTGCGGATATCGCCGAATCGGAGTGTGGTCGGCTTTGATCTGCCACAAGCATAATTATTGCAGTACGGGCCGTGTCGAAAAGAGACGTTGGTTCTTTCATTTGAGTCATGCAATCACGAATTGCGTATTCTATCCAGCGTTGAGCACGCTCATTTCCGTAAATGCTATCGGGTAGCATAGCCGCCACTATTGGCTTAGATGAAAAAGTATAAAAGTTACTTTCTTGAAAATGATCGAGGTTTGCTCGCATAGCGCATTGTGCAGCGTCGAGTTGATAGCCTACTGCACAGCATAGTCCCGCTGCTGCAACTAACATGCTATTTCTCACAGGCAATTGATTTTCGCTCTCTTTTCGATTCATCATGCGATTTCTCTCAAGTCATCTTCGCCGGGTGCTTGGACACAATCCGTACAGCTGTCCACCCCCATCGATTTGTCGCGCCACCATTTCTGGCTTACTGAACCGACGGCAACCGCAGAAAATTCGTGTATGCGCTTCTTAATCGGGACCGTAGCGCGCCAGACGACGCTGAAACGTTTTTGATCCGGTTCGAAATATAGTGTATCAGCTACGGCGACTAATTCTTCGGTACTATAATCTGTACGCAAAATTCGAATATTAAGCGCGTCGAGTTTAGGTAGCTTGAAGCGAACATCGGAGCGTCCAGCCACCATGTTGTGGAGAACAACTTGCTCATTCCCTTTAGGATATGGCATTTGCTGATCGTCTGGTGCGCATTGATTGAATTGGTCGTCGAAATCTTCCGGTAAAAAGGGGAACACATTTTTTCGCCAGTCTTCGTCATAAGTTCCACCGTAACTGGGGCGAGGGTGCCAGTTTCGTGCGATGGCAGAGAATGCAACTGGTTTTTGTTTACTGTTGGGATGTCGCACTGGGTCGTCTAGTGCTTCCAGGTTCGGAGCTGGCTGGCCATTATAGCCCTCATCGGTTCGCGAACCGAACCAGCCGATCCCTGCAGGGTTGACTAGGTGCGCCTCGGTTAATGTCTTCGCATTTGCCCCCCAGCCTTCCTTGAACTTACGTGTTCCCCCGAACGCCTTTCCAAAATGCAAAGGCATTTGCGTAAATGGTTCGGCATTTGTAAGTGATACCATCCCCAGTCGCTTTTTCCATTGGCGCTCCCCATGGACTTTTGCCCCTTTGCGTAGCGGCCCCACCTGCCAAGCGACGGACAACTCCTTTACAGGTTCGCCATGAGGGGAATGGGCGCTCGCGTTAAATAGCACGTCGCAGCGCGGCTTGAATCGAACTATGTCAGATCCGTAGAGCATTGCGCTCTGACCTGCATCTCCGACATAGATATCTGTTTGCTCTATTGCCTGTGCCGGAATTGGCCTTGCACGCTCTCCAGGTGCCGGAATTTGCCACGTGCCTTTCGTCATCACGACTAGATGCTCTCGACCTGAGACATCTGCGGCCACAGCTATATCAACAATTAAGTTTCTTGATGCAACGATAATCTCCAATGGGAACCTCGCCTAATTGATATTGACCGAGCCGCCCAAAATGCGCTGTGTCGCACTGGCGTGACTAGTGATGTACGTGCCGCGTAGCTGAATGCGGCCATCCGCGCTGAGAATCAGTGCCGCATCGCCGCAGCGCAGCTCAATCTCGTGTTCGGCGGTGAGCACTACGCGCTCGCCGTCGAGGAGCACGTCGGCAGGGGTGGGTGCCGGCACCGCCGGCGCGCCCAGCATCAGGCCCAATATAATCGGTTGCATCGGATCGCCGCCCTCGAAACCGAGCGCCAGCGCTTGTCCAATATTGCTCGGATCGAGCGGGCTGATGCTGCGGGCGCGGATGCGGCTCAGGCCGAACGTGGCGATGCTGACCAAGGCGCCGCCGTCGGCGCCGATACCATCGAAGGTACCCACGGCAATGCCGTCTGCGCGTGCGGGCCGCTGCGGCG
>NZ_WHJI01000091.1:0-6968 GCF_011682155.1 Massilia sp. CCM 8734 | reverse complement strand
TGAGATTAGCCATGATTCCGCCGCCGTAAACGATCAAATTTCGTCCGACATCACGAAAAAGCGATGAAAAATTGTGCTCTCCTGATGTCGGCCAGTTCAGAAAAATCGTTTTGCAATTGGCTCAGTTAGCAAGCGAAGATCGAATTCAATTCGGTCGGAATTTTTTTGCAAAGGTAACGATTGTGAAGAGCCCGAGGAGTCGCCAAAACGCAGCCACGTAGGGTCAACGTTGAACCATTCCGCAAGTGCAACCAGCTTTTCTTGCGTAGGAATCGCCTCGCCTATGAGCCATTTTCTGGCGGCGTGCGAAGTGATCGTCATCCGTGGAAAGCGAACGTTAAATGCCTTAGAAAGCGCGGTAGGACTGCTGCTGTACGGTGCAAACGCGCTTATGCAGCGCAGTCGATCGGCAAAGTCGGATCGGAAAATCTCTCCAGGTGTCATCTTGTTCATCGCTACTCGCTGAAATGTTTTCGAAATGATACCCGTGAACGAGGATGGAATGAGCACGAAATTTCTCGGCCGCTGTGCTCGGCATCGCAGCGCCGGTAGTGCGCCAGCAGGTCGGCGCTGACCATCTGCATGGGCGAGCGGTCCGGACCATCTATCCGGTGCATCTCCAGGATCAGCGGCCAAGAATGGTGTCGCTATATTTTGAATACCACAATTCATTAAATCGCTACCTATCACATCTGAGAGGTCAATCTCTAACATACAAAAAGCTTAACTATTGGCTCTAGAATAAGAAACGCGTATAGTGGAACTGTTGCGAAAATTTTCATATTTCATATTTCGCAATTCTCTAATCAGCGACTCCATTTTTGCATGAGACCCACGCGAGTTCCCGCAAGGAAATCTAAAAAATATCACAAAGGAAATTTATGAGAGTATATTTATTGGCACCTATTGCCGCGATTATGTTCAACAGTAGCGCTAAAGCGGATAGCTTCCCTTTTAATCCCATCCCTCTTCCTGATTACATAGCTAAAAATCAGGACAGAGAAATTGGTCGCCTGAAGATTAGTGTCGCCTCAGCAACTACTACCAACACACCAGAATTACGCATTGGGGGTATCGTCATATGTTCAAAAACATCATGCTACCGCCCCAACATAACGACAACCTCGACAAGCCGGATTACCGTAAATGGTACTGCAAATTTGATTGTGGATTCCAGTATTTCACATTCAAACATTGAGAAGATTTTTTTCGAAAATATCAAGGGCGGAAACGTCGCCGGATCCATATCATTATCGCGACCGTTAAATATCGAAAAAGGGTTTTACGGGGGTGAGATTTTCGTTACCCTAAAACCCACCGGCATAGGTAAAAACCAATTTTTCGGACCGAGTAATGCAACTAGCAATCTTTTACGCGAAAACGGCCGGTCGATATATTACAACCCTGCTTTCGCGGCTACAGTCAACCTGGATTTCGGAGTCAACTTCAAGCTGCCGGCCGGCGCACTGAGCGAGCCAGAAATATTTAACATTCAGGTAAACGATACAGGAGATCAATTCCCTTCAATCGATATATACCCTTATGTGACGTTAAAAAAACAAGCATCAATAAGCGCTAGAAGAATAGAAAGACTTACTAAGAAGTCTACGCAACCTCAAGTCTTGACATTACCGTCCCCAGGAACTGAAAGCGAATCAAAAAAGGCTGAGATCTCGCCCGCCTCGGTCGATAAAGCCATATCAAAAACCGAATATATTAAAAGTTCATTTTTCGAAGAACTAAATGTAACTGTAGTACGAACACCTAATGTGGGAGTGACGGCCGCTGGCATTACTACCACGTGTAGCGCGCATTTGTCCCATCCAACGAATATGAAAATTATTAAGGATGCAATGGCATCTGCGACATCAGGCATAGTACATTTACCGTGGTGCAAAGAGCTAAAGCCATCTGTACATATTGCATTGATCAATCTTACTCATCCACGTATCAAATACAAAATACCATACAATGTCATTCGGAATCCTAATACTAACTACAACCATTATGAATTGAGAAGACTATCTACTGTACTCCCGGTAGGTGGCGTCGCAATCAACGGATTTATGTGGGAGGGTGATGAGGGAACCGGCCCCAATCAAGGTGGATATCCAAAAGGGTTTTTGGTATCAGAAGGCATAGAATTAGCTAACAATGTTCCAGGAGGCGGCTTCCGTGTTTACGCCGATGACACCAACGATGGCAATAAATTAGTAATGGCGCATTTTGCGAATTTGGCGGAAAACCCTGGGTTTGCGGAGGCATATAAATCGAACTTTACCTACCTCTATGCCCGAACAGTAGTCAGTTCTTCAACTTCCGTTCTAAAAAATGGCAATGTATGCTCTGGTGATACGACAACAAGTCGTTGGTCCGCAGTAGGGGCGGGACCAGGATTTATGATGCTAGTATCATCAACCTCCGATGGTGAAACAAGTGCAAGCGAGTTATGCTCTCTATTTACGATATTTGGAGCAAACGGCGCTCTGAGGCTGGACGGTGGCCCTAGTGCTGCGATGATTGTTGACAATATACACGTCAACCCCCTCAAGGGCTTGTATAGCTTTAAGTATGGGACCAGCCGCTATATTCCTTACGGGTTACACTTTTCATGGTGAACCTAATATAGTTTTGTATCCCGCCGCCTCGCTCACAAGCACCCCGCGATCACGGCCTCCAGTTGCGCCTCGTACTTGAGGTGCACCGGCAGGTCGCGCGCCAGTGCCAGGATCTTCTCGCCGTTGCTGGCATCCGGCGCCAGGGTGCGCGTTGCGAACGTCGGCCGAGCCGGTGCCGCCGTCACGCATGGGCGGTAAACCGGCACCTTGACCTCTTGCACGACCGGCGCCGGGCCAGCGCAGGCAGAAAGCAATAACACGAGTCCGATCAACAGGTGGCCGGCCAAGAGTGAGTATCCATGCGGGTTTCGTCCTGTTTTAGTGTCGCCAGCAGGCCAGCGCCGGAATCTGCCAAAAAATTGCGGAAAATCGAAATTTCGAAATTTCGAAAGTTTCATCGGGTAGCCTCCAAAATCAGGTCAACGGTCGGCATGGCCTCGTCGCAGGTGGTGGCGCGTGCGCCGGCAACCTTGGCCAGCGCGGCGTCGAAGCGCCGGCCAGCGACAGCGGCCTGCTGCTGGGCGGCCTGGCCGCGTGCGTCGGCCTCCAACTTGGCGGCGCCGGCGGCAGTCACAACGCCGTTCTGCCGCTCGATAGCGAGGCGCAGGGCGGCGCTGGCAGCCTGCTCGTCCTTGAGGTCGGCCAGCGCCTGGTCGCGCGCACTGGCGATCATCCACCAGCCGGTACCGCCTGCTGACACCACCACGATCAGCACCACAAGCAGCACGATGGCCGCGATCTGCCACAGCCCGCCCTTGACGCTGGCGGCCAGCGTTTCGACGGCGCTCACTCTGCACCCACGAGGCACATGTTGCGCTCGGCATGGCGCCGCTTCACCAGCCCCGGCAGCTTGATGCCCTTGGCAAGCGTCCAGCGCAGCAGCTCGTCGCAGCCGCCCGCAATGTCACCGGCGTTCAGCTTGCGCGCCAGCGTGGAGCCGCACAGATTGGTCTGGCCGACGTTGTAGGCGAAGCTGACCAGCGCGGCGCGCCGGTAATCTGGCAGTGGCGCCCGAATGCAGTCATCGACCGCGTGGTTCGCCAGCTGCAGCGACGCGGCCAGCATGCCCTTGCACTGCTCGAGCGTCGCGCGCTGGCCCATGTGCACGCCCTTGGTTTCGCCGAAGCAGATCGTGGGAATGCCGACCGGGTCCAGGTATGCCGCCTGGCGCAGCCCTTCGAAGCCGGCCACCATCGTGAGCGCGATCGCCGCCCAGCCGGCGCGCTGCTTATTTGTCGTTACCATGGAGTTCTTTCTGCGCCAGGAGGCGCGACACATTTGCGAAAATGGAGACCGCCGCGGCGCCGCCGGCGAACATGCCGTTCGGCACACCGGCCGGCTGCCAGATGGCCACGGCCACCTCGGCCGCGCCGAATACGGTGGCTGCCACGTTGAATTTCACGCTCCAGGCCTTGCGCAGCACGGTGCGCCATTCAGGGAGCAATCTCATTTGCGGCTCGACCTTTCCAGCGCGTCGACACGCATGGCCAGGCCGTCGTTGACGCGGCGAAGCTCGTACTGCGCTTCCTTGACCATGTCCAGGCGGCTGTCGCGCTCGTCGACGCGCTTTTCCAGCTTGGCCGTGTTCATGATCAGCTGATCGAGTTTGTTGGATTGTCCGGCGACGCTCCAGACCATTGCCGCGAGGAAGCCGATGATCGCGGCAACGGAGGACAGAAGCCATGTAAGAGGAAGCTGCAAGTCTATGATTCTTGCTGGTGGTGGGGGTGGTGGGTGGGCCATGAGGTTCTCGCAGAAGGTGGTGAGCAAGCAATAAAAAAGCCGCCCGAAGGCGGCCAGCACTGGAGTGCGCAGGATCAGTCGATGGTCGCAGCGGTGATGAACAGGGCGTCGATGTCGGCCGGCGTCAGCTTGAGCACCTGGCGGATGCCCTCGACCAGCCAGTGGTCACGGCGCACGTTCTGCGCGTATTCAAGGTACGTGCGCGCCTGGTCGCCGTCGACGCCTGGCATCGCGTCGACAAAAGCCTTCACGGCAGCCATGTGGCCGGCCGCGCCCAGCGCCAGGCGTGCGTTCAGCATCGGCACGGATGCCGGCACCACCGGCATGGCGGCGGCAGCGATATCAAGCTCGCGCTGGGCAATTTCATCGGGCGTCGCGGGGCGCGTCATCATCTCGCCGGTGACGGGGTTGAGTTCACAGATATTCATATTGGCCTTATGCGTTCTTGTAGCCGTAAAAACGGACGGTGCCTTGCGGAAGAAAGGTTGTCCCACCCGACCAAAAAAAGCGTAGTCCGGTTATAGCGCCACCAGTAAAACCGAAGTTTTTTCTTTCGTTGTAGACGCCGCCAGATTGGCCGCCGCCACCAACAAAAAGTGCATTGCTTTCCCCGGTCTTCATGCGCGTGGCGCTATTAATGTTGCGAATACAAATACGCGTCGAGAGCCCAGTGTGCGGGTAGGTGGCGACGGTGGAGGAACCACTCACAGTGGTCGCAAGCGATACATTAGACAGAGCCATTGCATTATTGTTGTTGTCGACTACCGTGCCATATACCGTAGATGTGTTAATCACCCCCCCCACAAAAAAACGCATGAAAAGAGACTCGCCATTTGCTAACGGCATAATGTCGTGCATAAAGCATTCAACCCAATCCCACTCACCGGTGAAAATACTGGCGAAATCCAAAGTTGCCGTAGCAGCTGGGGTGTACGGCCCGCCTATCAGGCGCATTCCTGTATCCTCCAACATCGCCAGCGTTCCACTTTTATTTGGGATAGTGACGGTACGCGTAGTTCCGGTTGTAAAGCCATCGACTTCGAATTTCAGTTGCTTGGTGATATCGGCGCTGCCTTTTACCACCGGATTCGCATCCGAGAATGCAGCGGTGGTGCCGATGGTTGTGGCGCTGGCTGCTGCGGCGTCCGCAGAATTCTTCGCTTGGGTACGATAACTTTCAGCGGCGTCCGCAGCCGCTTGCGTTAGGCCTCTGTTCGATAGTGCCGAAGTCGCAGACGCCGCAGCATCAACCGCATTGTTATACACATTGGTAGCAACTGCCCCAAATTGCGAAGCTCCAGCAACCAACCAGTTGACAAATGCATCGACTCGGGACGAAAACGTCGTTCGATCTCCGCGCTGGATTGCGGGTGTCGGGACGGGTGTAATTGTCGGCGGAATTTGGATAGCCATCAGATAAAGCCTTTCACATCAAGGGTTACGGTACATTCGTCAGGGCCGTCGTAGGACAGCGCGGGCGTGCCAAGCCCGAATACTCTGAGAGGCGAGTAGTCGGTAAGGTCTGTGGCAATCCACACGCACGGGACCGCCTGAACGCTTTTCAATGTGGCGTGGACCGTGTTTGCTTCGGCTATTCCAAGCTTCGCGGTCAAGGCCATATCGGTCGTGTTTGCACCGGGCGTAATTGTGGTGCGTCCGAATCGGTCAACGTCGATAAAGCTGTAGCTATTCGGCGTCACTTTGGCGCCGTATTCTGTCAGCCCGATCGGCTTCATGTCACCCAAGGCGATCAGCCCGCATTTCACAGGCCCTGTCACCTTTGTGAGCGTGATCGTGATCTGCGCGTTGTTGAAGGCTTCCAAGCCCGTCGCGAGGAAGTCGGTCTGCGGCTTGAACCGGTCGAAGAAGTACTCGTAGTAGTCGGCCGGCTGAGATGCCTCGAGGGGGCCAGCGTAGCTGTAGATAGCGCTACCCCCTGGGGCATCCAGGACAGTGATGCTCAAGGCGTCGGCATCCAGGCCGAACAAGGCGACAGCATTGAAACTGCCAGGCTGCAGGACGATGGTCAGCGGCGACGCGATGACGCACTGCGTCGATACAAACGCGTCGAACAGCGCCCATCGATTCGTCGGCCCCTGATCGACCCACCACGGCACCGCGCCGAACTGGTTGATCAGATCAGTAGGGTCGTGCCCGACGTTGGCCGAAGCAGACACGCTCTCGTAAATCCGATGGGTGACGGTGCTGATGCAGCGCTGCCCGATCGTGTACGACGTGGCAGCGTTGTAGACCCCGTAATCGGTCTCGGGCACGGTAGAACTAATGATCATCGCGCCGGTAATCGCTACCGGCGCCAGGACGCTACAGGGTTGGCTCATGCGGGCACCGCTTTCATTCTGACTGCGTTTCCACCGGAACTGACGTTGTTAAACTGCTTGGCCAACTGGTCACCACTGTTCGCCGACTTCTCTGTTGCTGCGGCAGTTCGCTGCGAGTCAGCCTTCAACTCGGCCAACTCTCGCCGGACCTCGCGCAGCTCCGCGACAACATCAGCGTTACCACCGCCGCCCAGCATCGAACGGGTCTGGCTGGCGTTGAAAATACGCGACGGGCCGGTAGCTTCAAGCTCCGGGCCATTCTCACCAA
>NZ_WHJI01000090.1:0-6979 GCF_011682155.1 Massilia sp. CCM 8734 | reverse complement strand
GCCAGCGTCTTCATGGTGCCCGCACGGGAATTTAGCGACATGACCTTCTCGAACAGCTCAAGGCGCTTGTTGACGCCCTTATCGTCCGGCTGGCACAGGATCGCGGCCAGGTCGCGGAACAGGTCCGTGTGGTCAGTCTGAACTTCGAGCTCTTCCAGCAGCTGCATCGACAGGCGCCGGGTGCGCTGGATGTCCGCGCGGTGCGACAGGATTATCTGCGACTGCATGGCCGCGTTCACTTCGACGATCTCGCGCTCGCGCGCCGGCGACAGCGGAACGGCCGGTGCCGGCATGACGGACTGCTCGACTATCGAATCGGCTTTTGCCCGAATCCTGCTGCCCAGATGGCGGCTAATGTTGAGCTTGGCAAAACGCTTATCCATGGCCGCGCGCGACACACCGTGCTCGACGGCCATCTGCTGCTTGGTCTTGATGCCGGCGCGCCAGTCTTTTTCGACCAGATCCCAGTCGATAACCTTCTTTTCTTTTGCCATGGTGATCAACGCGCTTTCTGATATTTGCCCTGCAGGGTGCCGATCGAATCGACGCCGTCGTGCCCCAAGGCCCAGCTGCGGGCGAACTCGACATCATCGAAGTCGTCTTCCGGAACCTGGGCGCGCAGCCAAGGGGCAGCGGCATTGCGCGCCTGATAGATCGTTGGCTGAGCCTGCTCGGCCACTGCGTCCTGCTTGACGGGGGTTACTCGTGCCATCACGGACGCTCAAAAAAGAAGCCCCGCACGCATCGTTGCGCCGGGGCTGGTGCCTGAATGCTCAGGACGGTGGAAGGGAGATTGCTGCGGGCATGAAAAAAAAAGCCAGCGGAACAAGCGTCGCGCTGGCTTCAATCTGCTTGGTGCTCGGTGGCAGGCCCCGCCCTATCTGGATGGTGGCGCGCCGCACGAACATGAATTAGCCGCCTGGCCCCTTGGCGGGCACGACGACGGCGGTTCGCCAGTGCGTCATGCCCGCCCGACGGCGAGACGATCCGGCGTCATCCCCTTGAAAGCGCCCGTATTAAAAGCCCTTTTCGCAAGAGTCAGTTTTTCAGACTATCGAATTGGAGCGAATTTTACGGCTTTTTGCGCAAGTTTCGCTATGGCTATTTCGCGCAAAATTCCTTGCGCAATGGGTATGGGGGCGCGCAAGAGTGGATTTTCGCGCATCGAAAATTATGTCAAATGAGTCAAACGTGAACGCTGCGTGAATGGCATTTCATGCGGCGTTAAGACTGATTTCCGAAGCATCACCTGGTGCTGAGAAAAAACGGGGGCACAATGCCTGCCGAGTGTTATTGGCTTGGGTATAATGGCACCGAAGGCGACCGTCGGCGCGGCCTTCCGGTGCGAGCCCAACCCTGGCCTCGCGCCACATCCTGAGTTCCAACACGGCTGCCGGGCCGGCCCCATACGGAAGCGCATGCCGCACGGATCTCATTTCATCGAACAATGCGGCCGATTAACAGCCTGCCGGATCTCCCCTGTAGCGTTGGGAGATCCGGCGGCGTGGCCGCCTGTGCTCAACACCGCCATGCGCATGGCCCTAGTTTCCCACCGTCCGACTGTCGTCTGGTGGGGCACGGGCCTCATTCAGTTGCACAACCATGCCTACGGGCAACTAACATCGCTCATCCATTTGTCCGGGCCGCCGTCAGGGGAGGTCGCGATGCAAGTCGATGCGATCATGGCCGGCAGAGAAATGTCGGGCTGCGCGGACCGAACGGAGATTTCATCGGAGGATGACGTTCCCCATGCCGTCGTCTGGTCATACGCCTGCGCGGCCTTGCTCGACGAGGCAGGCGTTGCCGGCGTTATGGCAGTTTGCGAGGACGTCACCGAAGCGCGCGCCGCCTCCGCCGCTAAAGCCATCGAGTACCTGCGCTTGGCCGAAGACGCGGCGAGAGCGCGACGTGACGCCGATGAGCTCAAAACGGCCCAGCTACAGCGGCTGCGGATAATGTTCGGGCAGGCCCCAGGCTTCATGTGCATCCTTGATGGGCCAGACCACGTTTTCGAGTTCGCCAACGCCGCGTTCTCACGCTTGGTGGGCGGGCGGGATCTACGTTGGAAGTCAGCGCGCGAGGCGCTGTCGGACTTGGAGGGACAAGGATTCTTTGAGAAGCTTGACGAGGTGTACCGGTCGGGAACTCCTTTTGTTGCCCGCGACGTGCCGTTGTCAATCCAGCGCGAAGCCGCCACACCGCCCGACGCCCTTTTCGTCGACTTCGTGTATCAGCCTCTGTTCGGCGCCGACGGTCGAACCACGGGCATCTTCGTCGAAGGCTTCGATGTCACCGAACGGCGGGTCGCTATATCTGCGCGCGAGGCCAGCGAGGCCCGCTTGAAGCAAGGCATGCTCGCCGCGCGCATGGTGGTTTGGGACTGGGACTTGTTGACGGACAGGACGGTCTTCTCCGACAACGCCGTCGCCGTGCTGGGCGGCGACTGGACGGACGTTGGTGCCGTTTGGCACTCGGTCCACCCAGAAGACTTGGTCAGCATGGCCGCCCGGCGAGCTGCGGCCATGGCCTCATTGGGGACCTACGAGGATGTGATACGTGTCAATCGCCTCGACAACGGGAACCTGATCTGGCTACAAGTGCGCGGCACGGTGGTGGCAGGGAGCGACGGCCACCCGGCCCGCATCCAAGGCGTGTCCATCGACGTAACCGAGCGCAAGCGCGCTGAGGAGGCGTTGCGCGTTGCCGACCGCCGTAAAGACCAGTTCGTCGCGATGCTTGCCCACGAGTTGCGAAATCCCTTAGCGCCGATCGTCTCAGCCGCCCAGATCTTGAAGGCCCGCAGCTCCGGCGATGCAGGGGCCCGCAAGGCCGCGGAGATCGTTGCGCGCCAAGCCGAGCGCATGACCAGTCTGATTGACGATGTGCTCGACGTCTCCCGCTTCAACACGGGCGTGATTACCCTCGACGTCCGGCAAATCGACCTGCGCCAAGTCTTGGACGACGCCGTCGAGCAGGCCCGTCCAGCCATGGACGCACGCGGGCATTGCTTCACCTACCTGCCCGAAGGCGCGCCAGTTGTAGCACACGGCGACGCAAACCGTCTGGTGCAGGCAGTAGCAAATCTGCTTCAAAACGCGGCCAAGTTCACTCCAGCGGGTGGAAGCGTAGAGCTTTCGATGACATGTGATAGCGTCGCGGCAACGATAAGCGTGCGGGACAGTGGGGTCGGAATCGACCCGGACCTGCTGCCGCATGTCTTCGAACTGCTTACGCAGGGCGAACGCTCGTCGGAGCGTGCGCATGGGGGCTTGGGGTTAGGCCTTTCGCTCGTCAAAAGCTTGGTCAGCCTCCACGGTGGGACGGTGTCGGCCCACAGCGCGGGGCCGCGCGCTGGATCCACTTTCTTCATTGAGCTGCCCTTGGCAGGTCCGCCAGGCGCCGCTCCCGAGCCTATCCCGCCGTTCGCTCCAGCTGCGGTCCGCGCGCTTGACATCTTGGTTGTCGACGACCATCTTGATGCAGCGCGCATGCTGCGCATGGTTTTAGAGGAAAGCGGCCACCGCGTGCAGGTAGAGGAGGATCCTTTTCGCGTCCTCGCGCGTGCTGCAACGGAGGACATCGACGTTTTCCTGCTGGACATTGGGCTGCCGGGAATGGACGGCAATCAGCTTGCCCGAACAATCAGGGCCATTCCGCGTGCCGCATCGGCAACCTTGGTGGCGGTGACAGGCCGGGGGAAGGAGTACGGACGTGCAGCAGCCTTGGCTGAAGGCTTCGATCACTATTTCGTGAAGCCCGCGAATCTCGGAGAACTCTTGGCGCTGCTTTCTGAGATCGCCCCGCGCTCTTGGCGTGGAGGGGTCCCTCCCTAAAGCCCTGCGGCCCTGGTTTAAGCCTGTGGGGCCAATGCGGACTCGCGCCAAGCTTAGAATCTTTTTCGCCGCTCGCAATGCACGGTAAATGGCGAAACAATAGGAAAGGCGGACCAAATGGCGGTTAATCCTGAGCGCAAACGATTGGAAGGATGAGGCGGAACCGGCTGCCCTGGCCGGTTCCGTCGCTCGTGGCGGTGATTAGACCGCCGTGTTTTTCGCAAATGTCCTTGGCGATAGCTAAACCCAGCCCGGCCCCAGCCCGTAGCCTATCCTTGTGGGTGGCAAACTGGGTGTAAGGCCTGAAAATCATCGCGATTTGCTCAGGGGCGATGCCGATGCCGCTGTCTTCGACCTCCGCCTCCATCAGCGCACCGTCGACCTTTATTCGCAGTGCAATGCTTCCCCCGTTGTCGGTGAACTCACTGGCGTTGAGAAGAACATTGGCGAGCGCCTGCGAAACGCGCTCCGGATCACAAACGACCGTCTTGTCCCGCGCTTCGAAATTAACGCCGATATGTTGCGCTCGAGACTCAGCCTTCTCCGAAAGGGCATCCAACGCCGTGTCAACTACCTTGGATAGAAGCACCGGTTTGATACGTAGCGAGATGCCGTTCTCGGCCAAGTTAGAGGCGTCTAAAAGATCTCCTACGAATCGCGACAGCAACTTCACCTGCCGCTCGACCACGTTGGCCATCTTAACGATCTGGGCGTCGGTAGATACACGCTTCATCACAGCGGCCGCGCTCAGGATTGGCGATAGGGGGTTGCGAAGCTCGTGTGCCAATAGGGACAAGAAGGCGCTTCGGTCGTCGTCGGCCCGTTGGAGCTCGTCAGCGAGTCGCTGGCGTTCCGTGTTGTCAACTAGCACGCAGAGGGCTCCGGCGACGACGCCGCCGGACCCGCGCGCCAACTTTGGGTGGGACTCGATGCGACGACGCGTTCCGTCCGGACGTTCGAGCCACATTTCGACGGCGTCGAGGTTTCTGCCAGCCGCAACTGCCTGTGCAGACGGATAATCCTTCCTCGCCAAGCAATGCCCGTCGAGGTCGAACATGGCGTGCGCGCCGCTCCACTGGCCAATCTCCGAGGGATTAGGCACGCGCCCCCAAATCTCGGCGGCAGCTTCGTTGTGACTCACGACCGCCCCTTGGATGTCGCAGCAAAAAGCTGCTACGGGGAGCTGGCTGATGAGGGGAATTCGAAGCGGCGCGCGCCGATCGACGAACTGCCTGCTAAAAGCGTTGCCATCTCCACGCAGGGTTGTGAGATCATCAAAATTGACGGTATCGTTCACGGAAATTTCGTTCGGTTTGATTTCCATAATGGTTTTTTCCACGCTTGGACGAATATTGCAGACCATGCGTTTTCGCGACATATCGCCCCAGGTGCGCGAAGTTTTGGCGCAACGACGGGGAGGTGGACGGAGATATATCACACGTTTTAATTAAACCGCATTGGCACATTAGCTAGTGTCGGAAGATCGCCTATTAGGTTGTAGTCCTACGCCTTACGCTCTGCAACACACGTGTTTTTTGTCATACTAGAACGACTTTCACTTCCGTGGAACCTCCGCCCTGGTGCGCGGCCCTGTTTGCATTTCGATGCTGGCAAACCGTTGCAATGTCAAGCGTCGAAACGGAGTGACCCTTGGATGTGCTACTATGTGATTACGCTGTAACACATAGGAGTAGGGCCATGAGCGAAGCAACCTTTACCTTCCGAGTCGATGAAAGCCTGAAAGACCAGTTCACGACAGCCGCTAAGGGCCGCGATCGTACTGGCGCCCAGCTGCTCCGCGACTTCATGCGTGACTTCGTTCGGCAGCAGGAGGAAGCGGCGGAACAAGACGCTTGGTTCCGTCGCCAGGTCCAGATCGGCCTCGACTCGGCCAATGCTGGCAATCTGGTTCCGGTGGCTGAGGTTGAAGCCAAGTTCGCCGCCAAGCGCGCCGCCACACGTCGCCGGCTGGAAGCCGCCGAATGATGGAGTTGTTTTGGACACCAGTCGCGATCCAAGACCGCGACGACATCTACGAATACATCGAGGCAGACAACCCGGCCGCCGCGCTCGCCCTTGATGAGCTGTTTGCAGAAAAGGCGGGCCGCTTGGTCGATCATCCTGGGCTGGGCAAGCTTGGCCGCGTTGCTGGGACCCGTGAGCTGGTAGCGCACCAGAATTACATCCTCGTCTACGACACTATCGGCGACCTGGTGCGCGTGCTGCGTGTGCTGCACGCCACGCGCCAGTGGCCACCTTCCCGGCTTGGCTCGAAAAAGCGTTGAATTGACTTAAAGTTAACTTTTGAGCCGGTCAGGGTGAAGTTACACGTAAAGGCGAGCGCAACTTTTCTTGTAACCTGATTTTGTGTAACTTTTGAGCCCCTCAACACGTCACGAATTTTGGCCAAATGGCCTGGCCCCGAGCCGGCCCCGCAGCTGCTCGACGCGGCACGGCGATGCTCACGTAACCCATTGATTGATAACGGAATATTGAGCATTCGCCGCGCTGCGGGATGAGCGACGTGCGCAGCTGTGGAACATCCCGCCGGTGGCGCCGTCCTGGTTGCATTTCGGCGCTGGCCAGCCGACCCAACCGCGCGCGAACCCGGCGATATTTTCTCTAAGCAATAAGAACCTGCAGTTTTACACTGAGGATTAGGTGTTGTCACGAGAGTCAAGCACCGCTAGGGCCGGTTTGACGCGCATCGCCCATTTTCCGCCCACTGTAAATTTTGTCCTCGATCCGGTCCTGCGCACGGCTCGCCACGTCCATGTTCACTTCCAGGTAGCCCATCGTGGTCTTCGGGTCCTTGTGGCGCATGATGGCCTGGATGGTCTGAATGGGCGTGCCTTCTTCCGACATGAGGGTGGCGCAGGTGCCGCGCAGCCGGTGGGGAGTGATACCAGTCAGGGAGGTGGCGGCGTTGGCGCGGCGCATAGCGTATCGGGCGAATCCATCCGGCAGCGCCCTGCCCTGCTTACCTGGTGCGATGAGGCCCTGCGGTCGTCGTTGGGGTGCCAGGTACGCAACCAGCCAGCGCGGCATCGGCACTGGGACCGCCTCCTTCCCCTTGGTAATGCCGGGCGTGAAGGTTCGCCGCTCCCAGTCGATCCACTCCCAGCAGGCGCTGGCCGCTTCCGACT